>JACRLA010000261.1 GCA_016215145.1 Chloroflexota bacterium | reverse complement strand
ACGATTAGCAAGTTTAGAGGCAATGTCTTGCAACGGGGTGAGACCCATCCATTGTGATCGCAACTCGCGCGGCGTGATGCCGTTGAGCATCGCCGCAAAACTTTCGGCATACTCATCGCCGATGACGTAATCGTTTGGATCCACTAACGGATTGAGGCTGATCACGGCGCGGATGCGGTCATCGCGCGCGGCGGCGGCAACCACACCCCACCCGCCGAGACTCATCCCCACAATGGCGAAGCGATTCATATCTACATCATCGCGCCCGCTCAAATAATCAATCGCCGCTATGGTGTCATCTATGATTCCGGTGAGCGAATAATTTCCTTCACTGCCCCAACAACCGCGATAGTGAAACGTGACCGCGTTCCATCCGGCATCGCGCAAAGCGTAAGCCAGATCAACATTCTTCTCGTTGCCGGGGATTCCGTGAAGCAACAACGCCGTGGGCTTCTTGCCTTCGCCGTGAGGACGATAAATTGTGCCGAGCAGTTTGCATCCGTGTGAGGGGAAAATGATTCCGTCGGTGTCAGCAGGCATGTTTATAGCAAATTGCAGATAGCAAATAGCGGATAGCGTAATGGGCATTCGCCATTCGCTATCCGCCATAAGCCATTTGCTATTTCTTCTGCGGTTCCTTTGGTCTAAAGAGTCCGCCAAACAAACCTTTCTTCGGCGGTGGCGGAGTCGCACCGGCAGAAGGTCGAGGAGCTGCCGCAGGTGGCGGCGGCGCGGCGGGTGGCGGCTTCCCTTTGAATCGTTCGGCGATTCGTTTGGTGAATCCTGCTTTAGGCGGTGGCGGTGGCGGCTTGGGCGGAGCGAATCGCGCGCGAATCCCCCATCCAATTAACAACGTCACCAGAATCGAAAAGAACGCAATCGCGTTCGGCGCGTTGCCCGCCCACACGTATAAAAGAAAAACGTAGAGCGACACACCGCCGATGAAGAGGAGTGCGAGACCCGCGCGTTCTTCGGGATTAGAGTTGGGCATGGAGTGGGTAGTTAGGTTGTTAGATGGTTAGGTGGTTGGAGCCGCGAACAACCCAACGACCTAACCACCCAACCACCATATAGTGTGTCAACTACTCGATCACTGTATGGATTTGTTCGTGCATATACAACGGCAAATAATAATGCCCGCCTGCGTTCTTGCCGGTTGAACCCGAACCTTTCCATCCACCGAATGGTTGGAAGCCGGGCCACGCGCCTGTGGTTGCGCCTTGCGGACGATTAGCGTACGTCACGCCCGCTTGAATGTTTTGGAAGAACCATTCCGATTCTTTTTTGTTTCCGTAAAAGCCCGCCGTTAAACCATAATCCACGTCGTTGGCGATCTTCATCGCATCGTCGAGCGACTCAACAGAAGTGATCATCGTGATCGGCAAAAACATTTCGTGCTTCCACAAACGATGCGTGATCGGCACTTCATCGGAGATCGTTGGCGCACAGAAGTAACCTTTAGCAAGATCGCCCTCGCGCAATTGTTTGCCACCGGTAAGGAACTTGCCCGCGCTGCTTAAATCTTCAGTAAACTCGCTGAACTCTTTATACGAACTGGCATTTGCCACAGGTCCTAAATAATTTTCGCGCTTCGTCGGGTCGCCCACTTTGAGCGCGTTGGTAAGGTCAACTAACTTTTTCGCAAACGCCTCTTTGACAGGTTTCTCGACGATGATGCGCGAACACGCCGAACATTTTTGTCCTTGCAAACCAAACGCTGAGCGCATGATGCCCAACGCCGCGCGATCTAAATCCGCATTCTTGGAAACAATCGCCGGATTCTTTCCGCCCATCTCGGCGATCACTGGTCGCGGATATTTTCCGTTGGCGAACTGCCGATAAATTTTCATGCCCACGTCAAACGATCCAGTGAACGTGATTCCGTTAAGACGCGGATCATCTATCAACGTTTGTCCCACACTCGCGCCGCCACCCGTCACATAATTGAACACGCCATCGGGCAAACCGGCATCGCGCATACACTCCGCCAGAAAACGTCCCGCCCACGCCGTATCACTCGCCGGTTTAAACACAACCGTGTTGCCTGTCACCAACGCCGCGCCACTCGGTCCACCCGCCAAGGCAAACGGAAAGTTGAACGGGCTGATCACCGCCCACACACCGTAAGGCCGCAGCACCGAGATGTTCGTTGCTTTATATCCCTTCAACGGATCGACACCCATCGGTTTGACGAAGCCGTTATACATCTCCATCGACTCACAGGCATACCAAATCATGTCAGCCGTCTCTTGCACATCGCCCAACGCCTCAAGCCGATTCTTTCCGATCTCGAGCGACACAGCGGCGGAGATTTCGTAGACTCGTTTCTCGATTTGCGCCGCCACCTTACGCAATAACTTAACTCGATCTTGCCACTTCATCGCCGCCCACTTCGGGGCTGCCGCCTCGGCGGCGGCGACGGCGTCCTTCACATCTTGCGCCGTGCCTTTTTGAAATTTCGCCAACACCCAATCGGTGTTGATCGGTGATCGATCTTCAAACGTCTCGGCGCTGAAACGATCTTGGTTGTTGATGATCATTCCGTAATCGCGTCCGAGAGTCGCTTTAACTCCCTCAAGAGCCTTATCGTATTTCGTGTGCATCTCTTCGGGTGGGCTGAACATCGTTGCGTACGTTAAACGGAACGCACCGTTTTTTGAAATTTTCTTCGCCGTCTTCTTGACGACTTTTTTGGATTTGGTAGCCATAATGGATGTCCTTGAGTACAGACCTCACAGGTTTCAAAAACCTGTGAGGCCTTGCTGTTGAAAAGAGTTAGCGCGTGAGCGCATTACTGATTATACTCTCGCAAAAGATTGAACCGCAAAGATCGCAAAGGACGCAAAGTTTAATTTGTTTTCTTTGCGCTCTCTGCGTACTCTGCGGTAAAAGGAATTTCTATGCTTCAACTTACTGGTGAGTCACTCACTATCGAAGATGTCATCGCTGTCGCCCGTCACGGATTGCAAGTCGCGCCGTTAAGCGAGACCGTCATCGCGCGTATGGATCAAAGTTACCAATGGATTTATGATTCGGTCTATAACACAGATCGCATCATCTACGGAGTCAACACCGGCTT
>JACRLA010000260.1 GCA_016215145.1 Chloroflexota bacterium | reverse complement strand
TTAAAAGTTTTGGCAAACCGTCTGAAGTTGAAGATTTACAGGAAGCGTTGGGCGCGTATAGCATGTATCGCAATGTGCTTAACGAAACACATCCCGATTGGGAACTTTACTTGGCAATTCCACAAGATGCGTATCAAGGCATCTTCAGCGAGCCTTTGGGGCAGATGATGATCGGGCACGAGAATGTGCGTCTCGTCGTTTTTGATCCAACCGAAGGAGTGCTTACCCGATGGATACCCTAGTTCACTACCGTAGCTTAATCAAACAAGTGATCGACGGACACGCCAAGCATAAACCTGTTTTCGGCGAAATCCGGATTGAGACCATTTTTGACGAAGAACAAGATCACTATTCGTTGGTGCATAGCGGGTGGGACGGCATGAGACGAATAGAGGGGATGGTGAGCCACATAGATATTGTCAACGACAAAATCTGGGTGCAGCATGACGGCACCGAGTATGGCGTTGCCCGTGAGTTAGAAGACCTCGGCGTATCACGCAAAGACATTGTGCTAGGTTTTCACTCACCCGCTAAACGCGCGTTGACGGGGTATGCGGTAGGGTAAGAGATGTTCAACTCTGGCGTTTTAACTTTTAGGGAGTTTGCTATGCAAGAATCCTTGCCGCTCGCCACGATCCAAGACGCTGTATTGGAATTTTTGCGAGATCGTGAGGATGCGGTTGTCTTTGGGGCGCAAGCAGTCAATGCGTACGTGGGCGAGCCGCGTATGACACAAGATATTGATCTGCTTTCAACTCGCGCTGAAGAGTTTACTGAAGAACTGCGAAACTATTTGAGTGATAAGTTTCATGTTGCGATAAGAGTCCGTGAGATTGGAGAAGGCAAAGGCTATCGCCTCTATCAAATCCAAAAGACGGGCAACCGTCATTTGGTAGACGTGAGACTTGTGGATACATTGCCTGCAACACAGCGCATCGCTCAAGTGTTAGTCATCGCACCCGCCGATCTGATCGCTAGCAAAGTGATCTCGTATCATCAACGGCGCGACAAACCAAAATCCTGGACCGATCGACGTGACTTGGCAATGTTGCTGCTCACATTTCCCGATCTTAAACGGGAAGAGGGCGACGTGGCGGAGAAGTTGAAGTTGTTAGACGCATCAATGGATGTGATGATTGTGTGGAAAGAACTGGCGGCGCAAGAAATACAGGCGACGGATGAGGAGGATGAGTTTTGATACAACGCATCGTTTTGAAGAATCAACAAAGCCCGCGTGATGCGGGCTTTACGTTTAAAAAAACTTCCGAAGTTTCAAAAACTTCGGAAGTTTGGAAAACGTTTTAGCGTTTCGTGTAAGTCGGCGCCTTGCGTGCGCGTTTGAGGCCCGGCTTCTTGCGTTCCTTCACACGCGGGTCGCGGGTGAGGTAGCCCGCCTTGCGGAGAGGTTTTCGCAGATCGGGGTTCATCGTCAGCAATGCGCGCGACACACCATGACGCACCGCTTCGGCTTGTCCGGTGATGCCGCCGCCATCTACGTGGATCGTGATGTCGAACTTGCCTTCT
Organism: Chloroflexota bacterium; assembly: GCA_016215145.1. GTDB lineage: Bacteria > Chloroflexota > Anaerolineae > Anaerolineales > VGOW01 > VGOW01. The sequence continues at coordinate 17,296 of JACRLA010000260.1, read as the reverse complement.
TGCCCGACTACTTTCAACGGCGCATTGACCGCTTCAAAATCGCCCAAGCGCGAGAAGTGCTGCTTACCGGGTTTGTCGTTTACAGTTACCGCGCCTGTGCCGCCGGGGAAGAGACGCACCCGCGCCGTGCTTGCCTTGCGGCGTCCAAGACCTTCAAAATATCGAGACTCAGCCATAATTCATCACTCCTAAAAAGATAACGGCTTCGGCATCTGCGCTGTGTGCGGATGTTCCGTTCCGGCATAAACCTTGAGCTTTTTAAACAACGCGCGCCCATATCGGTTGTGTGGCAGCATACCTTTGATCGCAATCGTCAACACACGCTCCGGGCGGGCACTGCCCATCATCTGGCGCAGGCTCTCACTCTTGAGACCGCCGGGGTAACCGGAGTGGCGATAATAAAATTTCTGATCCATGCGTTTGCCACTCACCACGATCTTGTCGGCGTTGATCACGATCACATGATCGCCCAAATCCATGCCGGGCGTGAAAGTCGGTTTATGTTTGCCCTGCAGCACCGCCGCCACGCGCGTTGCCACGCGACCCAGCGTCATGCCACCGGCATCCACAATAAACCACTCGTGTTTAATATCATTTCCTTTGACAATGTAAGTCTTATCCACGACTACTTCTCCGTATCTGCGAGCAAGATAAAATCTTACTCTACAATTCGCAGCTAATAAATAACTTCGATCAAACACAATCCATTCGGCGGAGCGATCTTCCCACTTCGACTTCGATCCGCCGCGCGCGCCGCCTCTTCAAATTCGACGGGCGACATCTCCCCCGACCCCACCCTCTTCAACGCGCCGACGATGCTCCGTACCATGCGATACAGAAAGGCATCCGCGCCGATATAAAAATTTAAAAGTCTTTCGTTCTCAACTACGTCCCACCGCGCTTCACGCACCTCGCGCACAGTGTGACCGCCTTCAATGGGCGCGCTGCCAAACGTCGCAAAATCTTTTCGCCCGATCAATATCTCACTCGCTTGTCGCATCGCGCTTACATCCAGCGATTCGGGAACCCACCACGCAAAACGCTCGCGCAGCGGAGACCGCATCCCCGCGTTGTAAATCGTATAACGGTAGCGGCGACCCCGTGCATCAAAGCGCGGGTGAAATTTCAGATCACACTCGGCGAGATGCCTTACGGCAATGGATCGCGGCAGATTAAAGTTAATCGCCTTGATCAGAGTCGCTTCGTCGTGCCGCCATTCCAAATTGAAGGCGACCACTTGACCCGAAGCGTGAACACCGCTGTCGGTGCGCCCTGCCCCGGAAATGCCCACGGGGTTGCCGCCGTTGATGCGCGTCAGCGCACTCTCCAATTCACTTTGTATCGTCGGCTCCTGCACCTGCCTCTGAAACCCGATGAAGTCCGTGCCGTCGTATTCGAGAACTGCTTTGTAACGTGCCACTTACGCAATACGAAATACGGATTACGAAATACGATAGCGTATTGCGTGTTGCGTATTCCGTAACTACTCTTCCACCAACTCCAACATCACCATCTGCGAATTATCGCCATGACGCGCGCCCAGTTTGAGGATGCGCGTGTAGCCGCCTTTGCGTTCAAGATAACGCGGCGCGATGTCGTCGAACATTTTCTTGACAATCTTCTTTCCGTCTAACCGCCCTTCCAACACTTGACGCGCGTGAAACTGCTTGAGCTTACCGGCGAGTTTCGCCGCCTCATCCCCTTCGGCTTGCGCCGACTTGATGCCGCGCTTGGCGATGGTGATCATTTTTTCGGCTTCACCGCGAACCGCTTTGGCTTTGGCAATCGTCGTGCGAATCTTGCCATGCTCAAACAACTGCGTCAGCAAAATGCGGCGCAGGGCATTCCGTTCATCCGTGGGTCGGCTTAAGATGCGACCCTTAACTCCATGTCTCATGATTGTTTCTCCGCTTCCGCGTTATCCTTAGTATCTTTGTCTTTCAGATAACCTTTTTCGCGCAATTTCTCTTGCAGTTCCGTCAACGATTTCTCGCCAAAATTGCGAATGGCGAGCATCGCTTCAGCTCCACGATTCAGATGATCAAGAACTTCGCCGACGGTTGTAATACCCGTGCGTTTGAGTGAGTTGAAGACGCGCACCGAAAGATCAAGTTGCTCAATCGGGGTTTCATAAATCTCGCTCGGCAGAGTCGGGGCAATCGCCTCTGGCACAATGGGTGTGAGCGACTCTTCACTGACACCGGCGACGTAGCGCAGATGATTAATCAAAATCTTCGCGCTCTCGCTCATCGCCGTTTCGGGGCGAATGGTGCCGTCTGTCCAAATCTCCAGCACCAATTTATCGTAATTTGTATTTTGTCCGACGCGCGCCCGTTGCACATCAAAGTTGACGCGCTTGAGCGGGCTGTAAATGGCGTCCACCGGAATTTCGCCGATGGGCAAACGTCCACGCTCTTCCGCCGGAGAATATCCTCGTCCGCGCCCCACCGTCATTTCGATCTCCAACTTCGCTTTGTCGTTGTCCACCGTGAAGAGATAAAGATCAGGGTTGACGATCTCGGCTTCCGCCGGGCAAACGATGTCGGCGGCGGTGACAATGCCTTCGCCGCGCACGTCGAGGCGCAATCGTGCTGTCTCACCTTCGTGCAAGATCAATCGCAATTGTTTCACTTGCAAAAGAACTTGCATCGTGTCTTCCTTCACTCCCGGAACTTCCGAGAACTCGTGAAGCACATCGCTGATCCGCACCGACGTAACCGCCGAGCCATTCAACGATGACAGCAAGACGCGACGCAGCGCATTGCCGAGCGTTACACCATAGCCCGCTTCAAGCGGACTAATGATGAATCGCCCGTAGTTGCGCGACACGGCATCGCGCTCGATCTTGGGAATAACCATGTTGTTAGGGTTCGTATTCATTTCTCAGCCTCCTCGCCCGCAAACCATTAGGCGTACCGCTTGCAGGACGAAGCTAAAAGAATTACCAGTTACTAATTACCAATTACTATTTACTGATTATCGTGAGTAGTACTCGACGATCAACTGCTCGTTGAGCTTCGCGTCAATTTCTTGACGGCTCGGCACCTGCACTATTTTCGCGCTGAGTTTTGCCGTATCTCGGCTCAACCAGCTCGGCACCTGACGCGGCTCTGCCACATCCGGCAAACTCTTAAAGTAAGTGCGGTTGAGTGACCCTTTGCGAATTTCGATCACATCACCCGGTTTCAAGGTCATCGAAGCAGCCTTTGAGCGACGACCATTTACTAAGAAGTGACCATGCGCCACCAAGTTGCGGGCGTGGGCGCGGTTCTCGGCATAACCGAGTCGGAAGATCACGTTGTCGAGGCGGCGCTCCAACAGCTGCAGCATCACTTCGCCGGTGAGACCTTTAACATGCACCGCTTCCGAGTAGTAGCGGCGGAATTGAGTCTCCATCACGCCATAGATGCGGCGGGCTTTTTGTTTCTCCCGCAACTGATTGGCGTAATCGGAAGTACGTGACTTCTTTGCTTGCGCGTCCGGTCCATGCTGACCGGGAGCAAAGGGGCGGCGTTCAATAGCGCATTTCGGCGAGAGACAACGCGCGCCTTTAAGATAAAGTTTTTCGCCTTCGCGGCGGCACAATCTACATACAGGTCCAATATATTTCGACATATATCTCTTTCCTCAAATTACACGCGGCGTCGTTTCGGCGGACGACAACCATTGTGGGGAACCGGCGTGATGTCATGAATAGATCGCACGCGAATCCCCATGCCTTGAATAGCGCGGATCGCCGCTTCGCGTCCGGGTCCGGGACCCTTCACGTAGACATCAATCTCTTGCATACCCATGTCCATGGCATTCTTCACGGCTTGTTGCGCCGCCATACGCGCGGCGTAGGGCGTACTCTTGCGTGAGCCTTTGAACTGCGCCGTGCCAGCACTGCCCCACGTCACGGCATTGCCTTGTTGATCTGTCACCGTGACAATGGTGTTGTTAAACGTGGCATGGATATGCGCTTGTCCGTAAGCGACACTCTTCTTGATCTTCTTCTGTGTGGTGCGCCGAGCACCTTTAGCGGTTCGACCCATTTAATGCTCCTCTACTTACTAATTACTTCTTCTTTGCGCCGCGCTTGCGACCACGACCGGCCACCGTCTTCTTGGTGCCTTTGCGTGTGCGCGAGTTGGTGCGCGTGCGCTGACCGCGCACCGGCAAATTGCGGCGATGGCGCATCCCGCGATACGAGCCGATCTCGATCAGCCGCTTGATGTTCAACTGCACTTCGCGGCGCAGATCGCCTTCGACGGTGTAGTGCGATCCAATATAATCGCGGATCATGGTTTGTTCCGCTTCTGTCAAATCCTTGACACGGGTAGCGGGATTGATCTTGGTCGCCGCCAAAATGTCGTTCGACAACTTCGGACCGATACCAAATAAATATCGCAATGAAATTTCGACACGTTTATCGCGTGGTAAGTCAATACCTTCAATACGCATTTTCGCTAACTCCTCACTAGCCCTGTCGCTGTTTGTGCTTGGGGTTTTCGCATATTACATATACTTTGCCTTTGCGCCGCACGACCTGGCACTTGGGGCAACGTTTTCGAATAGATGGTTTTACTTTCATGATTCAGTCTCCTACAACTTATAAGGAAGCCGCGAGATTATACCATTCGTCAATTACTAATTACGAATTACAAAGAAGAGTAACTGGTAATTAGTAATTACAGTTTAGTAAGTATCTCCGCTTCCCCTTCCGTAATCGCTATCGTGTGTTCAAAGTGCGCGGTCAGTTTGCCATCCTTCGCAACCACCGTCCACTGATCACCTAACTCTTTTGTTTTATAACTGCCCGCCAACACCATCGGCTCAATGGCAATGGTCATCCCTGCTTTGAGCTTTACCCCTTTGCCCGCCTCACCGAAGTTCGGCACGGAAGGGTCTTCGTGCAGATAACGCCCCACGCCGTGACTGGTATATTCGCGCACCACGTTGAAGTCGCGTTCTTCAACATAATGTTGAAGCGCAAACGACATATCCCCCACGCGGTTGCCGACTTTCGCCTCGGCAATCGAGGCATACAACGCGCCTTCGGTCACCTCTAAAAGCGTGCGCGCGTCTTCACGGATCTTCCCAACGGCGAATGTCCACGCGCTGTCGCCGATCATCCCTTTGTAAACCGCGCCACAATCAATCTTGATGATGTCGCCCTCTTTCAAGACTCGTTTGCTCGGGATGCCATGCACCAGTTCGTCATTGACCGACGTGCAGATTTGTCCGGGAAACGGGCGATGACTCTTGTTGTGGTTCGGGTAGTTGTAAAAGGGCGAAGCCGCGTTGTGCTGTTTCAAAACTTTTTCCGCCGTGCGATCCAGCTGCGCGGTGGTGACGCCGGGTTTAATTTGCTCTTTCAGTTCCGCTAATAATACTGCCACAATGCGCCCGGCTTCGCGCATCAACGCCAATTCGTTTTTTGTTTTTATTACAATCATCTGCAACTAAGACAACCCATCTCGCATCGTCGTACAGACGACCCGCCGGGTCGTCTCTACCTAATTTTTGCCACTGCCGCAAGAAGTTGTTTCGTCACATCCTCGATCTTCTTCTCGCCGTCCAACTCTGCCATCACCCCTGCCTTTTGATAAAACTCAATGAGCGGAGAGGTCTCACTCAGATACTTGCTGATCCGATTCTTGACCGTCTCTTCTTGATCGTCTGGTCGCTGCGCCAACTCGCCGCCGCACTTATCGCACTTGCCTTGCACCTTCGGCGGATTGAATTTCTGGTGAAAAACCGTGCCACACGATTTGCACGTCCAACGTCCGGTCAATCGCTCGATCAGCGACTTTTCGCTGACGTTGATGTAAGGCACAAGGTTCACTTTGCCGCCAAACTCGCCGAGCATTTTGTTTAAGGCGGCGGCTTGCGCTGGGGTTCGCGGGAACCCGTCGAGCACTGCTCCCGCCGCGCAATCGGGTTGTTTGAGTCGATCTCGCACCATGGCAATCGTTACATCATCCGGCACCAGGTCGCCGCGTTTAAGAATCGCTTCGACCTGCTTGCCCAACTCGGTCTGTCGTTTGATGTTATCGCGAAACAGATCGCCAGATGAGACGTGAGCCAGATTTTTCTGCTCACTCAAAACTTTTGCTTGCGTCCCCTTGCCCGCGCCGGGCGGACCGATCAACACCAGATACATTGGCATAGTGACCTCCGCCAACTTCACTATCGAACTAACAACGCATCGTCGTAACCGCGCAATTTCAACTCGGTCTCAAGACCGAAGAACGTATCCTTGACCACACCTACCACAATCAACAAACCGGAACCGAGAACGGTGAAGGCGTTTGCGCTAAAGATATTGCCCGCCACAAACGGTAATACCGCCACCACGCCCAAGAACAACGCGCCGGGCAAGGTGATCCGCCGCAAGACCCGCTCAAGATATTTTTGAGTCGGCGCGCCTTTGGTAACACCCGGCACTTGCGCGCCGGACTTCTTTAAGTTCTCGCCATAGTTCTGTTGTTGAAAGATCACATCGGTGTAAAAGAACGAGAACCCGACCACCATCAAAAAGTAGAGGGTGATGTGACCGGGATCACGGCTATTGCTAAACAAGTTGATCGTCCCCACTGCAAAATTCCGCACCCACTCGGTTTGAGAGGCGACAAAGAACTGGGCGATGATCGCCGGAAACGTCAAAATGGATTGGGCGAAGATGATCGGGATCATGCCCGACATGTTCACCAACAAAGGCAGTGTGCCTTTGACCGGCATGGATTGACGATAGCCCATGCGGCGTCCGGGATACATCACCGGTACGTTGCGCCGCCCCTGCGTCACGATCACAATCGCAAAGACGGTGATCACTAACAACACAATAAAAGCAATAATCAGTGTCAAGCGACGGCTGATCTCAGGTTCTAGCCACAAGTCACGAATGTTCGAAGGCAAACGCGCCACGATACCACTGAAAATAATCAGAGATAAACCTTGATTGCGAATGCCGTATTCGGAGATCAACTCTCCGAGCCAGATGGCGAACATGGTGCCAGCCGCCATGCTGATGATCGTCGTCATCGTTGGCAAAATATTTTCAGGTTCAAGACCGAAACGCGGAAGAACCGGCGCTACGCTGTTGAAGATACGAATCTGTCCAATCGCCGAGAGCGCCGCCATCGGGATCGCCAGATAATATGTCCAGCGTTCCTGAAATTCTTTGGCTGCTTTCGGATCATCTTCCATGCGACGTTGCAGCGCGGGGATGACCGGCACGAGCAATTGCAAAATGATCTGAGCAGTGATGTAAGGGTAAACACCCATTGCCAAGACCGAGAAGTTGCCCACCGTGCCGCCGGACAGTAAGTCCAACAGATTGAGCAAATTACCCGCGCCGCCGCCTTGATTCAAAATAGATTGCACGGCGGCTCGATCCACTCCCGGCACCGGCACATGCGCCGCCAAACGATAGATCACTAGCAAGGCAAACGTGATCAACAATCGGTTACGGATTTCTACTGCCGACCAAAGATAGCGCCACGCAGATGATCGTTTCATAATAGCCTTTTACTTAGCCGCCAACGGCATCAACTCGACTTTGCCGCCAACTTTTTCAATCGCCGCTTTTGCCGTCTCGGAGACTCGATGCACTTTCACCGTGAGAGGTTTGGTCAACGCGCCCTGCCCTAAAACCACCACGGGCTTTTTAGTGTCCTTCATCACGCCCACCCTTGCCAATGATTCAGGAGTCACTTCGGCGTTTTTCTCAAAAAGATTTTCGAGACGCGCAAGATTCACTTCCACATATTTGATCTTGCGGATGTTGGTGAAGCCGCGTTTGAACGGCAGCTTACGCACACTCGGCAAGTTACCGCCTTCAAAGTATTGCGAAGGTCCGCCGCCTTGTCGCGCGCCCTGACCTTTGGTGCCGCGCCCCGCCGTCTTGCCTTGACCGGCAGAGATACCGCGACCCACGCGCTTCTTGCGGTGCTTCGCGCCGGGGTTGGGTTGGAGATCATGTAGTTTCATTAGTTGACCTCTTCCATCTTTAACAAATGTGATACTTTCGCCACCATGCCGCGCACCGCAACCGTATCCGATACTTCAACCGTTTGATGCATCTTCTTCAGACCTAAGGCGCGCACTGTCTTGCGCTGATGCTCCGGATAACCGAGCATACTACGGACGAGAGTCACACGAACTTTTTTTTGGTTAGCCATTTTTCTTTCGACTCCAGAACGGCTGAACATCAGCCAACGCCTTGCCGCGCGCCTTTGCTTCTTGCTCGGCATTCTTCATATTGGACAGCCCTTTCAACGTGGCATACACCACATTCAACACGTTGTTGCTGCCCAATGATTTGGTGAGGATGTCGTGCACGCCCACCGCTTCTAACACCGCGCGCATACCGCCACCGGCGATAACACCCGTGCCGGGAGAAGCCGGTTTCAAAAACACTTCGGCGCCGCCGTGTTCCGCCACCATCTCGTGCGGAATCGTTGTGCCGGAGAGGAAAACAGATTTCATGTTGCGGCGAGCGCGTTCGGTGCCCTTGCGGATCGCATCCGGCACAGCGCGGCTCTTACCCACACCGACGCCGACTCGGCCCTTGTTGTCGCCGACGACGATCACCGTGCGGAATGCGAAGCGGCGACCGCCTTTGATCACTTTCGCCACGCGGGCAATGTCTACCACGCGCTCGTCGAGCTCTTCGCGGTCTTCATCTCGCACTACTACTTGTTCAGCTGCTTTAGGCCTTCGTTGTTTGCCTGCCATCCGTCACTCCTAAAAGTTCAAGCCCGCACTACGCGCCGCTTCTGCCAACGCCTTGATGCGACCGTGATAGTAATAACCCGCGCGATCAAACACCACCAACTTCACGCCCTTTGCCAGCGCGCGTTCGGCAACGGTCTTACCGACGATCTGCGCTTGCTCGGCTTTCTTCTTGCCACCCACCTGGGCTTGCAAATCCTTGTCAACGGTAGATGCTTGCGCCAGCGTACGACCTGTCGCGTCGTCAATCACTTGGGCATAGATATTCGACAAACTGCGAAACACATTTAATCGAGGACGATCCGTAGTGCCGCTCACACGACCGCGCACACGCTTCTGTCGAAGCCGTCGTCGTCCTTCACGACTGATAGTTGCCATAGACTAAGCTGCCTTTCCTGCTTTACCGGGCTTGAGGCGAACCACTTCGCCTTGATAGCGCAGCCCTTTGCCTTTATACGGCTCAGGCGGACGCCAAGCGCGAACTTCCGCCGCCACTTGACCCACTTGCTCTTTATCCGGTCCAGAGACGGTGATCAGACGAGTCTTTTCATCCACGGCGAAGCTGATACCGGTTGGCGGCGTCACCACCACCGGATGTGAAAAGCCCAATGCCATCACCAGATCTTTGCCTTTCAACTCCGCGCGGTAGCCGACACCCTCCACCTGTAACACTTTGCTGAATCCGTTGCTAACCCCCGTCACCATATTATTTAACAGGGCGCGCGTCAAACCGTGCAAGGCGCGAACCTGCCGCGAGTCACCGCTGCGCTCGACGTGCAGTGTGCCTTTGTCCTCTTTCACCTTCACTTCATCACGGAAGGTGCGGGTCAACTCGCCCTTAGGACCTTTGACTTTTACTTCATTATCTTTAAGTGTCACACTCACGCCTTTCGGCAGTGTGATTGCTTTGCGACCAATTCGAGACACGTTACGTCCTCCTGCAAGGGCTTACCAAATATGGCACAACACTTCGCCGCCCACACCCAGCGAGCGAGCGCGTTGCCCGGTCATCACGCCCTTCGGCGTGGAGAGAATAGCGATACCCATACCTGAAAGCACCCACGGAATATCGGCTTTGTTCACATACACGCGGCGACCCGGTCGGCTCACGCGGATCAAACCGCCCAACACCGCCTTCTTCTCGCGGCGCATACCGACATACTTCAACTTAACACGGATCACATTCTTTATTTTCTCTTCGCCATCCGACACTTCAAAGTCGTCAATATACCCTTCGTCCTTGAGAATTTGGGCAATGGACACTTTCATTTTCGAATGCGGCACCGACGTTGTCACGTGACCTGCCAGCACAGCATTACGCAGGCGCGTCAACATATCGGCGATGGGGTCAGTCACATTTATACTCATAGTTCACTCGCTCCTACCACGACGATTTGACGACGCCAGGGAGCAATCCCTGCAACGCCCGCTCACGGAAACAAATACGGCACAACGCGAACTTGCGCATGTAACCACGCGGGCGACCACAGAGCTTACAGCGGTTGCGCACGCGCACTTTATATTTGCGGACTGCTTCGCGGTTGATAATTGATTTCTTTGCCATGCGTTAAATCTTCCCTCTCTGTTGGAAGGGCATTCCCAACAACGCCAACAAGCGTCGTCCATGTTCATCGTTTCGCGCGGTGGTTACCACGGTGATCTCCATCCCGCGCAATTTGTCAATTTTGTCGTACTCGATCTCCGGGAACACCAACTGCTCGTGCAACCCCAGCGTGTAATTGCCGCGACCATCAAACCCTTTGGACGGGATACCGCGAAAATCGCGCACACGGGGCAGCGCCACGTTCATCAAGCGATCCAGAAAACTCCACATACGTTCACCGCGCAGAGTCACCTTGACGCCAATCGGTTTGCCCGCGCGCAATTTAAAATTGGAGATGTCCTTCTTCGCTTTCGTCACCATCGCTTTTTGTCCGGTGACCAATTGCAGATCGTTCACCGCCGCGTCGAGCGCTTTGGCGTTGTCCAACGCTTCACCCATACCGATGTTCACCACTACTTTGGAAACACGCGGCACTTCCATAACATTGCGGAATGAAAATTCATCCTTCAACGTCGGGATCACTTCGTTCTTGTACTTGTCTTTCAAACTAGGCATGATAACTCCTCGACCTCTACGGAGCGTTAGCGATCAATCGCTTCGCCGCTCTTGCGCGCGACGCGCATCGCCTTGCCGTCCTCACGCCTAACACTGACGCGAGTCGGTTTATCTTCTTTCGGGTCTACCAACGCCACATTCGAAATGTGGAGCGGACCTTCAAACTGAATAATTCCCGGCGATAAATTCTGCCGCCCGCCGGTTTGCGCTTGCTTCTGGTGCTTCTTGCGGATGTTGAGACCTTGCACCACCACCCGTATATTATTGGGGTCTTCACCGCGAATGACGCGAATGACTTGCCCCCGCTTGCCCATCTCATTGCCGGCGATCACTTCAACCGTGTCGCCTTTTTTGATCTTAATTTTCATTACAACACCTCCGGCGCCAGCGAGACGATCTTCATAAAACCTTTTTCACGCAGCTCGCGCGCCACCGGTCCAAAGATGCGTGTGCCACGGGGATTTTCACTTTCAGCATCCAAAATCACTGCCGCATTGTCGTCAAAGCGAATATACGAGCCGTCGTCACGGCGATATTCTTTCGCCACGCGCACGATCACCGCTTTGACCACTTCACTCTTCTTCACCGAGCCTTGCGGCGCGGCGTCTTTGACAGTTGCCACCACCACATCACCCACATGACCAAACTTGCGCGTCGAACCGCCCAGAACGCGGATGACGAGCAGTTCGCGCGCGCCGCTGTTATCGGCGACAACCAGACGAGATTCTTGTTGAACCATGTCCTAAGCCTCGACCATTTCCGCGCCAGTATTCTTGGTCACGATCCGCTCGAGAACCCAGCGCTTTTCTTTGCTCATCGGTTGCGACTCGACGATCTCCACCACATCACCCACACTGCATTCGTTCTTCTCGTCGTGCGCTTTGAATCGTTGTGTGCTTCGCACTACTTTGCCATATAGTGGGTGGCGCTTGGTGCTGGCAATCTCAACCACGATTGTTTTCTTCATCTTGTTACTGGTCACTTTGCCAACCAGTCGGCGACGATTGTTCATAGCCTACTTCTCCTCTTGATTCGCCGACAGCTCTGCCGCCAAATGCCGCTCGCGCAGAATCGTTTGATAGCGAGCAATATCGCGCTTCACAGCCGTCAAGCGCGAGGTGTCGGTCAATTGACCGGTGGTGAACTGAAAGCGCAGTTTGAATAGCTCTTCCCGAGCGTCGTCGAGTTTTTGTTCAACTTCAGCGGTTTGTAAATTGCGAATGTCAACCGGTTTCATGATAGTGCCTCCGTCGTTCCAGGCGCATGAATCAGATCGCGGCGCGTGATGATCTTGGTCTTCAACGCCAACTTGTGTGAGGCGAGACGCATCGCTTCTTTCGCCGTCATTTCATCCAACCCGGCGATTTCGAAAATCACACGTCCGGGGCGGATAACGGCAACCCAGTGATCCACCGCGCCCTTGCCCTTGCCCATGCGGGTTTCGGCGGCGCGTTGCGTCACCGGTTTATCGGGGTAGATGCGAATCCACACCTTCCCTTTTCGTTTCATAAAACGCACTAACGCGCGACGGGCTGCCTCGATCTGGCGTTGAGTCATCCAACCGGGTTCCAACGCTTGCAGCGCATATTCACCAAAGTGAATCTCTGCGCCGCGAGTCTCGGTGCCGGTCATACGCCCGCGCATTTGCTTGCGGTATTTAACACGTTTTGGCATCAACATAAAAAATAGCTCCACGCTGATAGCGTATCGCAAATGGCATATCGCGTATCGCATTGGCTATTTGCCATCTGCTATTCGCTATCAGCCATTTGCTATCGGCTATTCGCTAACGTACACATCCGTCACTTCAGGCGTCTCTTCCTTCAACACTTCGCCTTTGTAAATCCAAACCTTCACGCCAATGCGACCAAAAGTGGTCAACGCTTCGGACTTGGCAAAATCCATATCAGCGCGCAACGTTTGCAGAGGCACGCGACCTTCACGCTGCCACTCGCGGCGAGCCATTTCACTTCCCGCCAAACGACCGGCGCAAAGAATCTTAATACCCTTCGCCCCACCCTTCATCGCTTGCGAGATCGCCCGCTTCATCGCGCGGCTGTGGCTGATGCGTCGTTCTAACTGCCCCGAGATATTGTTCGCCACCAAGTGCGCGTCCAGATCAGGTTGAGTGATCTCATTCACATCCACTTTCACTTTGGTGCCGCACAACGCTTCGAGATCGGTGCGGAGCACTTTAACCTGCGCCCCCTTACGCCCGATCACAATGCCGGGTTTAGCCGTGTGAATAGTGACATGAACTTGATTCGGGAAACGCTCAATGTCAATTTTTGCGATTGACGCTTTGTCGTTCCCCTTCATGTTATAGATCATGCTGCGAATGGTGAAGTCTTCGTGAAGTTGCTTGGAATACTTGGCGCCTTCAGCAAACCAACGACTTTCCCAATCTTTGTTGATCTTGAGTCGGAAACCGATAGGATGAACTTTGCGACCCATTAGGCGACCTTTCCTTCCTGCTCTGTTACGACGACATGAATATGCGAATACCGTTTGAGGCGTAGCACCGAACGACCGCGTGAAGCAAATCGGCGGCGTTTGAGCGCAGGCGCATCGTTGATCATGATCGATTTAATAAATAGATCATCGCCATTCATGCCAAAATTATTCTCGGCGTTGGCAATTGCCGTGGCAACCACTTTCGCCACATCTTTCGCCGCCGCTTGCGGCATAAACTTAAGCGTGACCATAGCATCGTTCGCTTTTTTGCCGCGCACCAAGTTAGCGATCAAACGCTTCTTGTGAGCGGAACCCGGCACACGAATGGCGGACGCTTTAACTAAATGACTCTCTGCAACTGTAGCCATGCTTTATTCTCCTGCCGGGGTCGCCGCCGCCACTTCGGTCAGCTTCTCTTTAGTGACGTGACCCTTGAAGGTGCGCGTCGGCGCAAACTCGCCGAGTCGGTGACCCACCATGTTCTCGGTGACGTAGATCGGAACATGACGACGACCATCATGCACGGCAATCGTGTGACCCACCATTTGCGGGAAGATCACACTGGCGCGCGACCAAGTGCGAACAACTTTCTTTTCGCCTTTGGTATTCATGGCTTCGACTTTTTTCAAAAGTTTGGGCTGAACAAACGGGCCCTTCTTTAATGATCTCGACATCTATCCAACTCCTGACTAGCGTTGTTTCTTGACGCGACGCTTGACGATAAACTTGTCGGTGCGTTGATTGTGGCGCGTCTTGTAACCACGCGTGGGTTTGCCCCAAGGCGATTTGGGACCCGGCATACCGGTAGGCTGACGACCTTCACCACCGCCATGCGGATGGTCACGCGGAGACATCGCCGTGCCTCTCACTGTGGGGCGAATACCTAAATGACGTTTGCGTCCGGCTTTGCCCAACTTGACATTAGAATGATCCAAGTTGCCGACCTCGCCAATCGTCGCTAAACAATTTTGCGGGATGAGCCGCACTTCACCCGAAGGCAAACGCACCTGGGCGTATTCGCCTTCTTTGGCGAGCAGCTGCGCGGCAGTGCCGGCGGCGCGAGCGATCTGTCCACCTTTTCCGATTTGCAGTTCAATGTTGTGAACCAACGTGCCAACCGGAATCCCCGAAATGGGAAGTGTGTTGCCCGCGCGGATTTCGGCGGTGGCGCTCGTCACAAGGGTGTCGCCGACTCGCAAATCAACCGGGGCGATGATGTAACGGCGCTCACCGTCGGCGTAATTCAACAGCGCGATGCGCGCCGAGCGATTCGGATCATATTGAATCGCCGCAACCTTCGCCGGGATGTCGCGCTTCTCACGTTTAAAATCAACGATACGATAATCTTGACGATGCCCGCCGCCACGATGACGCACGGTGATGCGGCCTTGCGTGTTGCGGCCACCATGTTTGCGTTGCGACTTGGTCAGCGACCGCACTTTTTGAGTGCTGGTGATTTCTTCAAAGGTATAGCTGGTCATCCCGCGACGACCGGGTGAAGTGGGTTTATATACTTTGACTGCCATAGTTACTTGACCCCTTCAAAGACATCAATGGTTTGTCCTTCGGCGAGTGTGATCAGCGCTTTCTTGTAAGCCGCCGAGCGGATCTTGGCGCGGCGATTCCGCATATTACGTGAACTCTTTGCCGGGACTTTGATCGTGTTCACACGCACCACATCCACATCAAACAGAGACTCAACCGCTTCTTTAATTTGGATTTTGGTGGCGTCGTTTTGCACTTCAAAAGCGTATTGCACTAACTTGCCCATCTGATAATTTGATTTCTCGGTGATCAACGGGCGGCGCAACACTTCATATAAATTACTCATCACGCCACCTCCTGACCCAGATAGGTTTTGATCACGTCGAGCGCGGCGAGCGGCATGACGACTGTATCGTAGCCGAGCAGATCGCGCACGTTGAGGTAACGCGCATTCAACGTTTTTGCCTTATCCATATTCTCTACGCAGCGCGCCACGGCATCATTCTTCTCCGGCAGCAACACCAAAGCAGATCGTTCCGCGCCCAACGCCTTCAACGCCTTCGCTACTGCCGAAGTTTTTGCTTCGGTGAGTAAAAAATCATTGACGACCACAATCTGGTTGTCTCCGGCTTTCACCGAAAGGGCAGAGCGTAATGCGCCGCGTCGCATTTGGCGCGGCATCGCTTGAGTGTAATCGCGGGAGTGCGGCGTGTGAACCTTGCCGCCGCCTTTCCAATGCGGGGCGCGGGTGGAGCCTTGGCGCGCATGACCCGTTCCCTTTTGCTTGAACGGTTTCCTGCCACCACCCGCGACATCACCACGACTACGCGTGTTGTGCGTGCCAAGCCGCGCATTTGCCAACTGGCGCTGCAGCGCTTGGTGCATCAAATCTTTATTGATCGGGGCTTCAAAGATCTCGGCGGGTAAATCCACCGTGCCGACCTTTGAACCCGTTAAATCTTTCACTTCAATTTGCATAGACGTTTCGCTACAACCAATTACTATTTACTAATTACTGTATGCTCGAAACTTGTAATTAGTAATTGGTAATTATTGCTTCCGCGCCTCCTGGATCACCACAATCGAACCCTTACCACCCGGCACGCTGCCATTGACCGCGATCAAATTTCGCTCAGCATCTACCATCACAACTTTCACGTTCTGCACTGTGGCTTTAACTGAACCCATATGTCCTGGGCGACGCGACCCTTTATACACACGACCGGGCGTTGTACCCGATGAGTTAGAACCCGGCGATCTCATACGATCCGATTGACCGTGCGTTTTCTTGGAGCGGCTGAAATGATGGCGCTTGATGCCGCCTTGAAAACCTTTGCCTTTAGTGATGCCGACAACATCTACATGCTCACCCTCTTTGAACACATCCGCCATCAACTTATTGCCTTCGGCTAAGTTATGCTCACCCTTCACGCGAAACTCTTTGATGTGTTTCAGTGTCGGAAGGTTGTTGCGTTTGAGATGACCCTTCTCACCGGCGGCGAGACGTGCCGGTTTCACTTCCTCAAAACCAATTTGCACTGCGCTGTAACCATCGTTCTCAAGTGTTCGCACTTGAGTCACATAGCACGGACCCGCTTCGAGAACCGTTACGGGAATCACATCGCCGCTCTCGTTAAAAATTTGGGTCATGCCGACCTTCTTACCAAGTAGCCCTTTCATAAAATCTCCTTCGCTATCGGACTGTCACCCGGGCATCGGGCTGCATCATCCGGATGGCGAATGGCTTATAGCGTATAGCATATCGCGTATGGCAACTTGCTATCTGCCACGCGCGGCCATCTGCTATTTGCCATCTGCCATTCGCTAAATTGTTACCTCAATATCCACACCGGCTGGCAGGTTGAGTCGCATCAACGTGTCAATCGTCGTCGCATCCGGGTCCAACACATCAATCAATCGTTTGTGCGTCCGCACTTCGAAATGCTCGTGCGAATCCTTGTCAATATAAGGACTGCGTCGAACCGTGAATCGTTCGAGCCGCGTGGGCAGCGGCACAGGTCCCAACACTTTGGCGCCGGTGCGTTCCGCCGTCTCGACAATCCGTTTCGCTGATTGATCCAGCACGCGATGATCGTAAGCCTTTAGTCTGATGCGAATTTTCTGCTTTGCCATATAGTCTTCTCAATCAGATGCGATTGAAGGACTGCTCTTCTTCAATCGCATCGCTAAATCTAATCAATGATTTCCGTGATGACGCCCGCACCGACAGTGAGACCGCCTTCACGAATGGCGAACTTCGACCCCTTCTCCAATGCCACCCGCGTGATCAACTCCACCTGCATATCAATGTTGTCGCCCGGCATCACCATCTCCACCCCATCCGGCAACTTGATCTCACCCATCACATCCATCGTCCGAATGTAGAACTGCGGACGATACCCGTTGAAGAATGCTTTGTGCCGCCCGCCCTCTTCCTTCTTCAACACATACACTTGACTCTTGAACTTCTTGTGCTGCGTGATGCTCCCCGGCTTGGCTAACACCATCCCGCGCTCGATC
>JACRLA010000259.1 GCA_016215145.1 Chloroflexota bacterium | reverse complement strand
GGAAAAAGTTTTCGTGCGCGGTAACATGATCGTGGATGGCGAGAAGTGGTTGGGCAAAGCCGGGCAGGGGAAATTTTTGAAGCGGGCGGCGGGGGCGGTGCTTTAGAGAAGACCACGAAGAATTAAAGAACACGAAGGTTTTGTATAGTTCGTTGCGCCCGCAGTTCAACTGCGGACGCAACGGTGTGGCTGCTACTTTTCTGTTCCAAACACAGCATCCAACAAATTTTTGACGTTGATGCCAACAGACGACTTAGGTTTTTCTTGTGATGGTTGACCATTGGGTGGCAGGTTATCCGGCGTAGAGACAACGGAGAGGTGATAGTTGCGTCCTATGTCAACTACTTTGTAGTTGAGAATGTTCCTGTGGTTGTCGGCGAAGAAACGTTCTTTGCGTTCAATAAGTCCCTCCACAATATCTGTAAAGTCTTGTTGCGTGGTTTTATCATTCGGGAGGGTTTTCCTAATTTCATTGAGAAATTTGCGCCGATGGTTTCCTTCCAACAAAGCGGCATTCCAAGCGACCACTGCGGTGGCAACTAGACGGTTGTAGGCTTCGTAGTTAGGAGCATATTGAGCATAGGGCGCAATAAATAACCCGAGAACTTCCGACATCTTTTCGCCTTGCTTATGTATCTCGATCCTCTGATTTTTAAATAGCTTATTGGATTCCATTTCACGGATGAGCTCGGCTAAAGCATTTTTTTGTTTTTGTTTTTTTTTAGACATTGAGTATATTTCCTAATCACGTTCTGGGTTGCCTAAAAGTTCCAGAAGTTCTGCTTTTCTCTTTTCCAGTGAAAGCGTTTGAGATTTCAGTTGTCTCAAGGTTTTGTTGACCTCTGCCAATTCTTTCTTCAGATGTTTCTTCTTCAAATAATCCTTCCCATACTTCTCGTTGACCAGCGCTTCCACTTCCTGCCGAATCAATCTCAGAAACGGGCTTCCATAGACACTGTTTTCACGGTATTGCAATTTGCCAGCGCGTATGCCTTCGACAATTTCCTCAAACGTCAGCCCGAATTCTTTTTGAGCGGATTTGTTGCTCAGGGTGGCGCCTTTCTTTGTCCAGGCGGAATCGTCATTTTTAGAATCCACAAGTCGCTCCCACTTACTCGTATCCGCCGCGAAGTTAACGCGCTTGGCGATAAGATATCCTTTACTTTAATTTGTCTATCTCGTCTTGAAATGCTTTACGGAGATTGTACATTTCTTCCACTAACATCTCTTGCATCTCATCCCACTGTTCTTTATCTTTCAAGCCACGACCTTCGATGGTGTAACAAATGCGACTCGCAGTTTTTTCGTTCAACCGCTGCCAAACGAGCGGCTTGCCGAATATTTTCTCAATTTTCTCTTTATGGGCGAGCAACTGGTCGAAGTAGCGCTTGTTGGCTTCCTGATTGCTTGAAGAAATATACACTTCTACTCTCAATGCATCCATCATCACAATCTGGCTGTACGCCACGCCTGCCTTTCCTGCTCCAGTGTTTATCCAGTGATCTTTAGCGGGTGAAATGTTGGAGAAAAAGGTGCCTCGCTTTTTGTATTTTTCTAAAATCTGTTTCCAGAATTCCAGTCTTTGAATATGCCGTTCTGCCAATTCCTTCTTCTCATCTCCAACTTGCTTTGAAACTGAAGTGGGTCCCGCAATTACAGTGAAAAGAGGTGCGCTCGGAGAATCTTCAATTTTATAAGCTTCCAATTTGACAAGGTAAACAGCGGAATCGGCGGGCAGGATTTCATTAAGCCAATGGATAGCTTTCTCGTGTTCTGGGCGTGGTTCGCTAGTAATCCAGATCGCTCCGTTTCCATCCAGATTGCTCATATAGGTAATGATTTTCCCAAGATGGTCGTGGTCGGTTTTTTCAAGTTGATTCTCGATTATGTAATAGTTGCCACTTGCATCCTCAGCAAGAATATCTGCGGAGAAGGTCATACCACCTGATGCTTCCCGTTCTACAAGACTCAACTCTATATCCAATGCCTCATTGAGATAGTCAAGGTTTTCAGCAAGCCAATGTGTAAAGCCGCGCGCTTCGTGTTTCCATAATTCGCGCAGAGGGATCTTTGTGAGGCGTGAGATGTTCATGTCATTTTCCTTGTCTACATATTTAACCAAATGAGCCACCACGCAATTTTGCGGATGGCTCGGAGTGGGTCTTACTACACCCCCGTTGCCATCGCGAGTGCGTTGGCGAAATATATTGATAGTGTATCGTGAAGCAGTCTTTTGTCAAACTCCGCAAGCAGAGCATCAAGTGATGTAGAATCAACTGATGAAACTGATCACTGTTCACTGATTACTTTTCACTTTTACTACCGGAGTCCCTATGCCCTCAATGTCCCCCGACGAAATTGTTGCCCTCACCAAGAAACATAGCTTCTTCTCATGGTCTGCCCAAGATTCAGTTAACCCTATCCCGATGGCGAAAGGGAAGGGCATTTATTTTTGGGATGCTCATGGCAAACGCTATCTCGATCTCAATTCGCAACTGATGTGCGTCAACATCGGTCACGGTAACGAGCGCGTGATTGAAGCGATTAAGAAACAAGCCGATGAGTTGGTCTATGCCGGACCCAGTATGGCGAGCGAAGTGCGTGCCACCATCGGCAAAGAACTGGCAGAAGTGATGCCGGGTGATCTCAAAAAGTTTTTCTTCACGCTCGGCGGCGCAGAGGCAAATGAGAACGCGATCAAAATGGCGCGGCACTTCACCGGACGGCACAAGATCATCGCCCGCTATCGCTCGTATCACGGCGCAACGTCGGGCGCGATGACGTTGACCGGCGATCATCGGCGATGGGCAAACGAACCCGGCATCCCCGGAGTCATTCACACCTTCGATCCGTATAAGTATCGCAGTCAGTTATATCAAGAAGGCGATAGCGATCAAGTTTTCGCGCGCAGGTGTTTAGATCAAATTGAAGAAGTGTTGATGTATGAGGGACCGCACACCGTCGCCGCCATTTTCATTGAGACCGTCACCGGCACTAACGGCATCATCATCCCGCCCGACGGTTACATGCAAGGCTTGCGCGAGATTTGCAACAAGCATGGCATCTTGCTCATCTGCGATGAAGTGATGGCAGGACTCGGACGCACCGGCGAGTGGTTTGCGGTTGATCATTGGAAAGTTGTGCCAGACATGATCACGATGGCGAAAGGTTTAACGTCGGCGTATATGCCGTTAGGGGCTGTCGCCATCAACGAAAAAATTTCCGACTTTTACAAGGATAAAGTTTTCTACGGCGGTCTCACTTACAGCGCGCACCCGATGAGTCTTGCGGCGGGCGTGGCGACTCTGCGCGTGATGAAGGACGACGACATCGTGGGTAACTCGAAGCGCGTGGGTAAGATCATGGCGGGCTTGCTCGATGATCTCAAAGCGGAGCATCCGAGTGTGGGCGATGTGCGTTCGATTGGACTGTTCGGTTGCGTCGAGTTAGTGAAGAATCGAAAGACGAAGGAGCCAATGGCTCCTTACGTTGGTGCGAGCGCGGAGATGAACAAACTCGGCGCGTATCTCAAAGAGAACGGCATCTACGCTTTCACTTGGCGCAACATGCTGCACACCAATCCGCCGTTGATCATCACCGAGAAAGAATTGCGCGAAGCGTTTGAGGTGATTAATAAGGCGTTGGAGATTACGGATAAAGCGGTTGGCGGATAGCGAATGGCAGATGGCTTATAGCGAATGGCGTGATAAGTGATGCGTGATAAGTGATGCGTGATAAGTGATGCGTGATACGATATGCGTGAGACGTGATGCGATATGCGATGTGCGATATGCAACGCGCGATATGCGATGTGCGACACGCCATGTATAATTATTAGCAAGGTGACATGATGATTGCTGCTCTACCTAAAACCCCGCCTAAAATTTTTTACCCTGAAAGGGATGGCAAGCCGATGGGCGAAACTGACGCGCATATCACGCAAATTTTAGATTTACGTTTTTCATTGTCGCGCTATTTCCACACTGCGCCAAATGTCTATGTCGCCGCCGACTTGTTGTTTTACTACGTCGAAGGCGACCCTAAAGAATTTGTCGTGCCTGATGTGTTTGTGGTAAAAGGCGTGCCGAAAGGCGAGCGACGAGTTTATAAGTTGTGGGAAGAAGGGCGCGCTCCCGATGTTGTTTTCGAGATCACGTCGGTCTCTACGCGGCGCGAAGATTTGGGGTCGAAAAAAGTTCTATACGCCGATCTCGGCGTCACCGAGTATTTTGTTTTTGATCCCATGAATGGATCGCTGCGCGGTTTTCGTTTGCGCGGATCAGAGTATCAATCGCTCGAGTCGCCGATCTTCAGCGAAAGCCTTGAATTGGAATTGCGGGTCGAATCGTATCACTTGCGGCTGCATGATCCGAAAACAAAAAAACGCTTGATGACGGCGGACGAGGCAGATGATGCGCGTGAAGAGGCGGAGGAAGAAAACAAACGACTCAAAGCCGAGATTGAACGACTCAAAGGTAAATCGTAATGGCGCATAACGATTCTGAAACTCTTGGCGAATGTCCGGCGTGCGGCGGAAAATTTGGGACGGTGCAAGTGGGTCCCTATCAAGTAGATCGTTGCGGCGCGTGCAGCGGCGTGTGGCTCGACGAGCGCGAACTGGAAAAAATTCTCGCCGTCGATCATCGCATCCTTAAACAAAAAAGATCAGACGCCGAGTCGGCAGCCCCGAAGGACAAAAAAGGAAAATGCCCGCGCTGCGGCGGCACGCTGATCAAAATGGCGAACCTGCGCGCTAACATCAACACCGATTCGTGTTCGGTCTGTTATGGAATGTTCCTCGACGCCGGTGAACTTGACGCGCTCGATCAACCTAATCTTGTTGCCAGCATCGGGCAACTTCTTCGCAAACTTATTGGCAGGCACTGATGCCAATCTCAAACCACCAATCTCCACTCACCAACATCAAAGTTATTGATCTCACCGAAGCTCTCGCCGGACCTTACTGCACGATGATGCTCGGCGATCTTGGCGCGGACGTGATCAAGATCGAGCGACCCGATGTGGGCGATCAATCCCGTCGCTGGGGGGTGCGCCGCCACGACGGCGAAAGCGCTTACTTCTGTTCTACCAATCGCAACAAGCGTAGCGTGGCTCTCGATCTCAAACAACCTCAGGCACAAGAAATTTTGCAAAAACTTTTAGCCACCGCCGATGTGCTGGTGTGCAACGTGCCGCGCCTCGACAGCATGAAACGACTCGGTTTGCATCCCGATGATGTGCAAGAAAAATTTCCACGATTGATCTATTGCGCCATTTCCGGTTATGGTCACAGCGGACCCAACGCCGGGCTAGGGGGATACGATCTCGTGGCGCAAGGCGAGTCGGGTTTGATGTCGGTCACAGGCACGCCCGAGTCGGCGCCCATTCGTTTTCCGGTTCCGCTTTCGGATATGACGGCGGGCATGTATTCGTCGTTGGCAATCGTGAGCGCGTTGTTCTCGCGCGGCGCAACAGGCAGCGGGCAGTTCATTGACATCTCACTTCTCGAAAGTGAATCAGCGTGGCTCACGCCGATGGCGGGCGATTATTTTGCAACGCTCAAGCCGCCCACGCCCATCGGCAACGCCCACCCGAGCATCGTGCCGTATCAAGTTTTTCAAACGAAGGACAAGCCCGTCATCATCGCTGTTGGCACAGATAAGTTGTGGGCGTTGTTGTGCGAAGTTTTGGAAATTGATTCGAGCCTGCGCGACGATCCGC
>JACRLA010000310.1 GCA_016215145.1 Chloroflexota bacterium | reverse complement strand
TTTCTTCTCCATGAGTTTTATTTTGTTACTCATGGCAGTGTATCTGTTTTAGTTGAAGGGAATGCGAAGAACCGCTTAAACTTCTTTAACAAGAATCGGCAATGTGAATCGGAACGCTGACCCGTGTCCGGGTATGCCGTCACTCTCCGCCCAAAGTTTTCCGCCGTGCGCTTCTACGATGTGTTTGGCAACCGCTAGACCTAACCCTGTGCCTTGCGTGGATCGGGCACGATCACCACGATAGAAACGCTCGAAGATGCGCGGCAGGTCTTCGTGGCTGATGCCGCCGCCGTTGTCGGCAACTTCGATCATCACCCCATCCTCATTCTGGTCCCGCGCGCGGATGACGATGACCCCATCCTGCGGCGTGAACTTGATCGCGTTGTGCAAAAGATTCAACAACACACGTTCAATCTGTGCGGCGTCCATCATTGCCTTTAGGTCGTCGTCTATCTCGACGTTCACCTTTTGATTCTTACGCGCCCATGTTTCTTGCAAACGCTGCCTCACAGTCAACGCCATAGGTTTCACAGGTGCAAGTCCCATTTTCATCACCGTTTGTCCCGATTCGATAGATGACAGATCAAGCAATTCCTGAGCGATCTGTGACAGCGATTCGGTTTCGACGACGATCTTATCCACCCACGTTGGAAACAGATCGGGGTTGCGCCCGGCCGGAGTCTTCAACGTATCGAGAATTAACCGTATACCGGTGAGCGGGGTGCGGAGTTCGTGCGAGAGGTTGGCGATAAAATCGCGCCGCGCGCGCCCGAGTCGTTGCAGCTCGGTAATGTCGCTTAACGCAATCACCGCGCCGCCCTCAAACATCACCGCCCGCACACGGAAAGTGCGGCTGTTAAAGAAAAGCTGTTTGTCGGTGGTGCGTCCGGCGAGCGACTCGCCTAATAAGTGATCGATCTCATATTGGCGGGTGACGGCTATCAAACTTTGATTATGGGTCGGGGCGGCAAATAGTATTTGCGCTACCGGATTCATATAGATCACCGTCCGATCTTTTTTGCAGATCAGGAGTGCTTCGGATGAGGCGACGCCCACCGCCGCCAGACGCTGGCTTACTTGATCTTCGTCAAGGGTGTGCGCTTTGAGTTCGCGTTCCAAACCGGTTATGGCGCGGCGCAAGGTTTCGTTCTCCTGCCGCGCCCGCCGGTATAGGAAGATAAACAGGACAAGGATGACGAGCAGGATGAAGATGAAAGAAGTAGAAGTCATTTGCCTCAGCCTTCAAACCGGTATCCTACACCTCGGACGGTGTTGATTCGTTGCGGCGACGATGGATTCACTTCGATCTTCTCGCGCAGCCAGCGCACGTGCACGTCTACGGTCCGGCTGCCGCCGAAGAACTCGTAGCCCCACACTTTTTGCAATAACAGATCGCGCGAGATCACGACGCCTTTATTCCGCATCAGTTCGGCAAGCAGATCAAGTTCTTTGTGCGTCATTTTCAATTCCATTTCATTTAAATAAACGCGGCGGGCGATCAGATCAAGGACAAGATCATTTGATTCAAGCCGATCACGCGGGGTGGGGGGCAACGATGAGATGGAGCGGCGCAAAGCGGCGCGCACGCGGGCTAAGAATTCTCCCAAGCCAAAGGGTTTGACAATGTAATCGTCGGCGCCACTTTCGAGACCGATGATCTTATCTACTTCCGTGCCGCGCGCCGTTAACAACATAATTGGCACGGTTGAATCTTTGCGGATCAAACGGCATAACGAAATGCCATCCAACTTGGGCAGCATCACGTCGAGAACGATGAGATCGAATGGTTGCGCCCGTGCCGTGGCTAACCCGGACTCGCCGTCTGCTAAAGCGGTGACGGCATAGCCTTCGGCTTTGAGATTCAACTCTAACATCTCGCGCACGGTCGGATCATCTTCGACGACCAACATGGAAGTCATGATTAAGATTATAGCGGAGTGACGTTAAAGATTTTTAGCAAATGCCGGGTGGCTGATGGCCGCTTCGCGTGACAGATGGCGTGATACGTGAAGCGTGATACGTGAAGCATGGCGCGACGCGCGATATGCGATCCGCGATATGCCAACTGCTATAATCCCCCACCTATGTCTGCTTCTGAATTTTTAGTCAAACAAGATTTTCATTCAGATCGTCGCACACCCGTGAGTTGGGTATTGTCACATGGTATGCGGCATTGGCGAGTGATCACTATGATGCTTCTCGGCGCGTTGGGCAACGCCGCCCTCGCTGCCGTGCCACCGCTGTTGATCGGCATTGCCTTCAACGCCATCAATCAACCGCTCCCCGATTATGTGACCGTCACGGCGATGGCGATCTGGATCGTCGTCTCACAACTGGTGCGAAGCGTGGTGCAGTTGGGTCGCAACTTCGGCAGTCAGATTATCGGCGAGCGTTTAGAGCGCGACACACGCGCCGAGTTGTATGCCAGCCTGCTCGGCAAGAGCATGACCTTTCACGGTTTGCAAAATGTGGGTGACGTGATGGCGCGCGCCACCAACGACGTGCGCGAGATCAACTTGATGCTCAACCCCGGCATCAACCTCACCATCGGTTCGGCGATGTTCATCGCCATGCCGATCCTTTTCAGTTTTGGCATTCATCCCACGTTGTTCGTCACGCCGTTATTTTATGCTCTGGCGTATCCTCTTGCCTTGCGAATCTATCTGCGCGAACTCTCACCGGTCAGCGACATGGTGCGCCAACGCTTCGGCGTGTTGAACGCCGGACTGTCCGAAGCGCTCGACGGAATCGAAACGGTGAAGGGCGCGGCGCAAGAACCGCAAGAAGTGGAACGCTTTTAACACAACGCGCTCGCCTATCGCAACGCCTCGGTGCGTCAAGGCGATATTGAGGCGCGCTTCTTGCCGATGCTGCTGATGGGCGTCACCCAAACACTGGGCTTCATGCACGCCCTCTTTTTGCAACGCGCGGGCGTGATCAGCGTCGGTCAAGTGGTGGCGTTCATGGTGTTGCTACAACTCTTCGGCTTTCCAACTTTTGTTTCGATCTTCGCCTACTCACAAGTTGCGCTCGGTCTCGCCAGCGCCAAACGGATTCTGGAACTGATCAACACCGAGACCGAACTAGATCAGAATCGGCGTGGGCGAGCCGCCACCGTTGTGGGTGACATTGAATTTAAAAATGTCTCTTTCGGCTATCACCCCGATTCGCCGGTGTTGGACGATGTGTCATTCAAAGTGAAAGCCGGTCAAACGATTGCCGTCGTCGGTCAAACCGGCTCGGGCAAGAGTACGCTCTCTAAATTAGTGAACCGCGTCTACGACACCACGCGCGGGCAAGTTCTGGTAGACGGCAAAGACGTGCGCGAGTGGAATCTCGAATCGCTGCGCCAACAAATTTCGATCATCGAGCAAGATATTTTTCTTTTCTCGCGCACCGTTGGCGAGAACATCGCCTTTGGGGATCCCTTCGCCACCCAAGCCGAGATCGAACAAGCGGCGAAGGATGCCCAAGCGCACGATTTTATTTTGGGATTCAAAGACGGCTACAACACCGTCATCGGCGAGCGCGGCGTCACTCTGTCGGGCGGGCAGCGTCAACGTCTGGCGCTCGCTCGCGCCTTCCTCACCAAGCCCAGTGTTTTAATTTTGGATGACTCGACCAGCGCCATTGATTCGGCGACGGAAGATCAAATTCAACGCGCCATTGAGCGCGCCGCCGAAGGGCGCACCACGATCCTGATCACGCACCGCCTCTCCCAAATCCGCTGGGCAGACGTGATCGTCGTGATGCGTAAAGGGCGCGTGGCAGCCGTCGGCGACCACGACACCTTGATGCGCGAGTGCGAACCGTATCGAAGAATTTTTATGCGGTATGAAGCGTTAGCGTAAAACGTATTTCGTATTGCGTATCACGTATCACTCATCACGGATTACGGAATACGCACTACGTTCTAAGCTCCAATCTCTAATCTCCAACATGGCCTCCATCTTCTCCGCTCTCGACATTGAAGCCTACGACCGAAATTATTCGGACTGGCAGTTGATTAAACGTATCGCCTTGTATTTGGGATCGCAGCGTTGGCGCGTGATCGCCGTGGCAATCCTCTCGGCGTTGGTGGGGTTGCTCGATCTCGTGTTTCCATTTGTGCTGGTGCGCGGCGTGACCATCCTTGCCGAGAATCCCCCTCCATCTGCTTTGTTCGCCCTCATCGGCGCGGTATTTGCTTCGTCCTCTATTTCTTGGGCGCTCAATTGGGCGCGGCGACGGTTGGCGGCACGGGCGATTGGCGATCTGGTTTTGAATCTGCGGTTGGATGCGTTTCGCGCGGCGGCGGCGCATGATCTGTCTTTCTACGATGAATTTAAAACCGGGCGCATCGTCAGCCGCGTCACATCAGACACGCAAGATTTTGCACAGGTGATCACGCTCGTCACCGATCTCGCCAGCCAGATTCTTTCGGTGACGATCCTTTCGGTGATCTTGATCGCTATTAACTGGCAGTTGACGTTAATGGTCATTGCCTTTACGCCCGTCGTGATGGCTGTTGCTTTGAGCTTTCGCGGTTTGGCGCGGCGCGTGACGCGGCAGGGTAATCGGGCGATGGCGAATGTCAACGCTTCAATACGCGAGACGATTGCCGGCATCAGCATCGCCAAAAATTTTCGCCAAGAGCGCACGATCTATAACGAGTTCACCCAAGTCAACGCGCAGTCGTATCAGATCAATTTGCGGCGCGGTTTTGTCATGGCGAATATCTTCCCGGTGTTGAACGGGTTAGCCGGAGTCGGCACGGCGATGGTGGTTTACTTCGGCGGCTTCATCGCTGGAAGCGGCGGCATCAGTGTTGGCACTTGGTATTTATTCATCAACAGTATGGAGAAGTATTGGTTTCCGGTGACGAACCTTGCCGCATTTTGGAGTCAGTTTCAGGCGGGGTTGGCGGCAGCAGAACGAGTCTTCGCGCTGATTGACGCCGAGCCGCGTGTGAATCAGATCGATCAACAATCCGTGAACACTTTGCGCGGCGAGATCGAGTTTGTCAATTTAAATTTTAAATACGGCACGCAGGAAGTTGTCTTGCGCGATTTCTCGTTGGGCATCCATGCCGGTGAGAGCGTGGCGCTGGTCGGGCATACCGGCGCGGGCAAGTCTTCGATTGCGAAATTGATTGCGCGTTTTTATGAATTTCAAGAAGGCGAGTTGTGCATTGATGGGCGCGACATTCGCTCGTTTGATCTGGCGCAGTATCGCAAACAGTTGGGCATCGTATCGCAAGTGCCGTTTTTGTTTGAAGGCACGGTGGCAGACAACATCCGTTATGCGCGGCGCGAGACGAGCGACGTTGAGATCGAATCGTTGGCGCGCAAAATTGGAAACGGCGAATGGCTGGAGAGTTTGCCCGATGGCTTGGCGACTCACGTTGGCGAGCGCGGCGGGAAACTTTCGATGGGGCAGCGCCAACTGGTGTCGTTGATGCGCGTCTTGGTGCAGCGCCCTTCGATTTTTATTTTGGATGAAGCGACGGCGAGTATTGACCCCTTCACCGAGTCGCAGATTCAAGAGGCGGTGGATTTAATTTTGGCGAACAGCACTTCGATCTTGATCGCTCACCGTCTTTCAACGGTGAAGGCGGCGGATCGGATCGTGGTGTTGAAGCAGGGGGCGATCATCGAAGAGGGGGATCACGATTCGTTGATGGGGCAGGGCGGGCATTATGCCGAGTTGTATCAAACTTATTTTCGACATCAGAGCCCGCATTATAAAATCGGAATGGTGGAGACGGCTCGGTGAGCCGTCTTGTTGTGCCGTCTCGTTGAACCGCGCACAAGATTTCCGAAGTCTTCGCGGTGTGTGCAACTTCGGAAATCTAATGACCGCGTGCAAGATTTCCGAAGTCTTCGAGACTTCGGAAATCTAATGATGGAGGGGCGGTTTTCTAATCTGCTTAGAAGAGTGGTTTAAATGACACGACCGCCTTACCCTGCGGGTCGATTCTCACCGTTCACGCTCAAAGAGCGGGCATAACACCGACGGAGTATCACTTACTTACGTAAGAGCAACCTGATGCAGGACTTACAAGTGCGGTCTGTGCTTAACTATAATCTGAATCCTAAAGAAGTCAACAATTTCTAATTTTTGCTTTTCTTCCTCTTCCCCTCTCTCTTCTTCAGCTTCTCGTCCTCTTCATCTTCCTCTTGCGCGCCGCGTCCTTGCGCCGCTTCTCGTTTGAGATTCTCTGCCAGTAGTTTCGCCAAAATATCATCGTCGCTAATGTCGTGCGCCCAGCCGTAAGCGTCTAACACGGCGTGGTCAAGTTTTTCTTGGGCGAGTTGAGCGTCAAAGACAAATGAGATCGCAAGCCGTAGGCAACCCCTACGGCTTTTTGTTTGTCTTGCAATTGTGATCAGGGCGCGGGCTATTGGCTAGATTTACGCCACCCGTTATTTATTGTCTCTTGTTCTGTGCAGAACCATTTCTCTCCGTAGCGTGGGTCTATCGTTGTTTCGTTGTAAAACATTCCGCCGGGGATGTGATAAATTTTCTCGCCTGTATTGAGTGCGACATTGCCTTTGATGTTGCATCCTGCGGGCGCACTGTTACTTTATTTTGTTCAATTCTTCCGTGAGTTTTTCATAATCTGCATCGACTAGCTCGGCAATTCCCTTACATTTATCGGCATCGTTTGGATTCCTCGATTGCGCCCACGCAATAACACAATCCGACACGGCAACGTGTTTACGATAGTAATTGACAGTGGCGTCATGTAACGGGCGATATTTAGGCGGTGGCGTTAAGCCTTCTAGTTTTTCAAGAGATTGCTTCAATAAATTAACATGGGAAGAATACTCTGAACGCCATTCGGGGGAGAATAAAAATGGAGGGTCAGCCTGTAGGAATTTGGCAATTTCCCGTCTTTCATTTTCGCTCATCGTAGTGATATCTCTATACGCTTTGGAATATAGAGTCTCTGGCGAAGGATTTGCTATCTCAGGTGAAAACATTTGCATCGCGGCACGACCAACCCCGAACAAAAAGACTAAGAGAATGACTATGTCGCGAACACTGAGAGAAAATGGAGAACTATTTTTAGGTTCGTTCGACTTAAATGGATTAGCGTAAGATATTTCTGACTCATGGCGCTCTTCTTGTTTTTCTTTCGGTGGTGTCGCAGTTTGGGCAGGGGCTGGTGGCTTTGGTTCGTGCGGTGGTTGTGGGGGCGGAGGCGATGATTGTTTACGTTTGCGATAGTCTATGTCGTAAAAATATCTTCTGTTTGTGTTAGAGAGTGTGGCGTATGCTTCATTGAGTTCTT
>JACRLA010000309.1 GCA_016215145.1 Chloroflexota bacterium | reverse complement strand
TTTATGGGTGCATCCACAGTTTGAAAAGGAATAATAAAAACACCATGACCAAACCTAACCCCGCCATGCTTGAAGACGTTGAAAATCAATTACGCGACAACACGCCACCCGAGACCAAGCAAACTCTAGACCGCCTCATCAAAGAGGGTCACTCCGAAGAAGAAGCCAAACATCTCATCGCCACCGTCGTCGCCACTGAAATTTTCGGCGTTCTCAAAAACAAGCGACCTTACGATCAAGCGCGTTATATCGCCGCTCTACAACGGTTGCCCAAAGTGTTTGACGAAAAGTAATCGTCATGCGCCTCGCCCTCCTCTCTGACATTCACGCCAACCACACCGCACTCGAAGCAGTGCTAAAAGATATTCGCGGACAACAAATTGATTCCATCGTGTGTCTCGGCGATGTCGCCACGATGGGACCGCAACCCAAGCAAGTGATCGCCGCACTGCAAGAATTGGGCTGCCCCTGCATCATGGGCAATCACGACGCGGCAGTGCTGCAAACAGATCGCGCCCTCCAACATCTCATCGCCCCGCCGCTCATTCCCCTCCTTCACTGGTGCGCCGATCAACTTGATGAAAACGAGAAAAACTTTTTGCGCTCATTCAAACCCACGCTTGAGATTCCTCTCGAAGCCAACAACACATTGCTGTGTTTTCATGGTTCGCCCCGCTCCAATATCGAGAACATCTACGCCACAACGCCGCCCGATGATTTAGATCAAATGTTGGCAAGCCACACTGCAAACATTTTCGCCTGCGGACACACCCACCTTCAAATGCTTCGCCAGCACAAAGGGCAACTCATCGTCAACGCCGGCAGCATCGGTCACCCCTTCCGGCAAACGCCGGTTAGCGGAACGCCGCCCACCCTGCTCCCTTGGGCAGAATACGCCATCATCCACTCCACCCAAGAATCGTTAAGCGTTGATCTGCGTCGCGTGTTTTTCGATTTTAAAAATTTTGCCGAAACAATTTCCCGCAGCGACATGCCTCTCAAAGAGCGCTGGCTTCAGCAGTATTCCATTTAGTTCATGCTTCGCGTTCACCATCTCTCCAAATCCTTCGACGCCCTCCAAGCCGTCAACGATATTTCGTTCACCCTCGACACGGGCAGCATATTGGTCGTGTTAGGTCCAAGCGGATGCGGCAAGTCAACCTTGCTCGCCCTCATTGCTGGATTGATCACGCCTGACTCAGGCGATGTGTTGTGGGATAACGAATCGATCACGGGGATGCCGACTCACCAGCGCAGCTTTGGTCTTATGTTTCAGGATTACGCCTTGTTCCCGCATTTGAACGTGGGCGACAACGTGGGGTTTGGGGTTGCCACCGTAGGGGCGATGCATGCATCGCCCCTACTGGAACGCGTCGGTCTCAAAGGTTTCGAGAAACGCGACGTGCAAACATTATCCGGCGGAGAGGCGCAGCGCGTTGCCCTTGCCCGCGCACTAGCACCGCGCCCACGATTGCTCATGCTCGACGAACCACTCGGCGCGTTAGACCGAGCTCTGCGCGAACAACTGACGCGCGAGTTGCGTGAGATTCTCAACGAGTTTAACCAAACGGCGATCTACGTCACGCACGATCAACAAGAAGCGTTTGGCGTCGCCGATCACATTGCGATTATGCAAAGTGGAAGTTTCGTCCAGATCGGAACACCGGAAGAAGTGTATCGAAACCCGCAAAATAATTTCGTCCGCGAGTTTTTGGGAAACGCCAAGTTAATCGAGGGACAAGTGAATGGGGATAAGATCGAGTCAGAGATCGGAGAATTTGAAGTTGGAAATTTGAAGTTGGAAGTTGGAGATGAGGTCACTATGCTGATCCGCCCTGAGGGGATACGAAAGAAATGATCACCGTCCACAAACTCGATCACAGCGGCAAAGAGAAGATCGCTTACAGCGGAGCATTAATCTCGCGCAACGATAACGAGATCGTGTTAGAAGCGATCTTCAAATATGGTCCGATGGAGCGCGAATACGCCACGTTGAAACCCGGAGATCGTTTCGTGGAACACTTCTACAAAGATCGTTGGTATAACATCTTTGCCATTTACGAGGGCGAACTTTTTAAAGGCTGGTATTGCAACATCACCCGCCCGGCAAAGTTCGAGGGCGATCACATCTTCGCCGACGATCTCGCCCTCGATTATTTTTTGCAACCCAACGGAAAAGAATTTATTTTGGATGAAGAGGAGTTCAACGCCTTGGGTCTGGACTCAAAAGAGTCGGCAGCCGCCCGCGCCGCGTTGGAAGAATTAAGATCAATGGCAACGCGGGGGATTCATCCATTCGATACGGAATACGCAATACGGAATACGTAATCCGTATTGCGTATTCCGTTTTAATTCGCCTGCACAGTTTCTCGCCTTGCCCGTCGCCACAACATCCACAAAATAAATGCGGTGATGATGATCACCAGCGCGGTGAGGATCGCCGGCAACACAATCGCCAGAATTGAAACGATGGCGGCGATGATGTCTTCGATGATGCTCACCACCGGGGTGGCGACTCCGCCGGTGGCTGCCGTCACCGTTGGGCGCACCACCGCCGACTTTGCCACATGCACCCCGCCCGCGACGATGATGCCCAACACAATCGCCACCACCGGATGAAGTTGCGTGATGACTTGCGTGCTTGCCGCAAAAAGAATCGCGCCCGCCGTCGGACGGATGAACGTTTGGATGATGTCGTTGATGTGATTGAACGCTGGAATCTTGTCGGCGAAAGTTTCGATGATCAACAGAATCGTGATCACCGCCAACGAGATCGGGTGCGCCAACAGATCAAACGGCGGCGCGAGTGTGATCCAATTGGTGAAGCGCGCCGTGAGGGCAACGATGAGCAGAGGCAAGTAAGCATTGAGACCCGCGCTCGCCGAAAGCCCAAAGGCAGAGAAGAGGGAAGTGACTGCTTCGATCATGACAAACTCCTTTCACGGAATACGCAATACGTGATACGTGATGCGTGATGCGTGATACGCATTCCGTAATTAAAACGCTCCGGGTATTACGAACCCACCCCATGTTCCGGTGAACGTAAAACGGAGAACATCTATCAACAGAATAATACAAAACGCTATCGTGAGTCCAGAGGAGAATGGCACGATCACATCGCGCCATGATCTGGCTTTGTTCTCGGTGCGAGTCATCAGCATAAACGACATCGCCATCGTGCAAGCCAGCAACAACAAAACACCCGCCGCGCTGATGAAACCGAAGACGTAAAGCACGATCTCGTTGCCGCTCAACACCAAAATAATTAACACGGCGGCGGCAAGAACTATCAAGCCGAGCTCGCGAAAACTTTGCAAGCCCGCCTCATCGCGCCAATCGTCCCATAGTGTTTGGGTAAACATCGGAAAAAATAAATTGGCAATCGCCACACCGTTCAACGTTCCCGTGACCAGCCTTAACCAATTTTGCGGTTGATACAGATAAGGCAGGCGCGGGATGAGAGTCATATACGAATTGACTCCATCTATGCCCATGATGACGATAAAGAGAATCAACACGACGACAATTTTCAATGGCGGGATGTTGCCGGCTCTGCCGCGCCGCAGGATCAACAACGCCGCCGCGCCCAAGACCACGCCCAAATAGATTC
>JACRLA010000090.1 GCA_016215145.1 Chloroflexota bacterium | reverse complement strand
GCGCGAGAGCGAACTGACGTCTTCAGTGCAGCGACTCATCAACTGTCCTGTTTGCGCTTGATCGTGATAGGCAAACGACAAGCGTTGAATTTTGTCGTAGAGCAGATTGCGGTAATCGTAGCCCGTTTTATGGATCAGCCACTCGGAGAGATAGCGCTTGCCGAAGTTGAACACAGCACGGGCGAAGCCGACGCCGATGATCGTCAGCCCGGCGTTGATCATCGCGCTCGGATCGCGCTGTGCCACGCCCATATCAATCACGTTGCGAATCAGTGCAGGCGTGACGAGCGACGTAACTGTGACCAACAACAAACAGATGATCAATAACCAAACTTGATTGCGATACGGTTGAAGTGAGCGGAAGGTGCGAGCGAGAAGTTTCATAAGTGGCGAATGGCAAATGGCGGATAGTAAATGTTGCGCGACAGAGCGATGAATTATAACTGACAACCGAAAAGACCTCACGGTTTTTAAAACAAAAACCTTCAAGGTCTTTAAGACCTTGAAGGTTTAGTGTGAAAGACTTTGAAGTTTTTGTTTAACTTACGCCGCAACCGTTGTATTAACTAGCTTCTCAACGCGCGCCTTGATCACTGGCAGGGGCGCGGCGCCAACCATCTGGTCAACCACCTTGCCGTCGCGCACGAATAACATTGTCGGGATGCCTTGCACGCCATACTTCATCGCCCATTCGGGGTTGTCGTCGGTGTTCACTTTGGCGACGATCATTTTGCCGTCGTATTCGGCGGCGAGCGATTCTAGAATCGGCGCAACCGCGCGGCACGGACCGCACCACGGCGCCCAGAAGTCTACGACCACCGGGGTCTTGGATTGCAAAACAGTTTTCTCAAACGCTGCATCTGTTACATGAATTGGTTCAGCCATTTTAGTTTTCTCCTTTTGGCTAAACCTCACAGGTCTCGCTCAGCGCCCCGTAGCGAAGCGGAGTGGGTAAGACCTGTGAGGTTTTTTTAATTTTGTGAATTAATAATTTCGTACTCGGTGGTGATCTGCGCCGTGTTCTTCACCGTCGCCGCCACCGAACAATACTTGCCTTCAGATAATTCTATCGCCTGCTGCACGGCTTTGTCTGTTAAGCCATCGCCGCCCACGCGAAACTTCATATGGATTTTGCGAAACGTCCACGGCGGGTCGGCGTCTTGTTCGCCGCTCGTAGTGATCTCCAACGACGAGAGCGGCATCCGCTTCTTATTGAGAATCTCTACTACATCAACTGCGGTGCATGAAGCGAGACCGAGTAGCAACAAATCAGAAGGCTTCACGCCAACACCCTCGGACGGTGAAGAGAGTATCAAGGAATGGTTGGTAGAGTCCGTGCCCACGAATTGTTTGCCGCTGATCCAACGAACCGTTGTTGCGCCCATCTTACACCACCGCTTCCACTTCTTCGATTCGGTAGCGGCTGTGAATCTTCGCCGCCTTTCCCAACATCTGATTCACCGAACAGTATTTCGTCAACGACAGTTCAATGGATCGCTCGACGGCTTTGGGATCGATGTTGTGCCCGCGCACCACAAATTCCAATTCGATCTCGGTGAACACTTTGGGATGTTCGCCCGCGCGATAGCCGACCACGTTCACTTCAAAGCCGATCACCTCTTGCTGCTTCTTGCGAAGAATTTCGATCACGTCCATCGCCGTGCAGCCGCCCGCCGCCATCGCCACCAACTCCATCGGGCTTGCCGCCTCGGGACCCGAATGGCTGCTCATCTTCGCCGAAAACCCCGAACCGCCCGTTGCCGTGAAGTTCATTTCGTTCCCGTCCCACTTCACGCTCGCCGTTTTCGTCGGCGTCAAAATTGCTGATTGACTCATTCTCTAATCTCCAATCTCTAGTAGTCTGTTGGAGAAACCCGTTTTCTTCAAGAAAACGGGTTTCTTCCCCCGCCATATTGGTTAGGGCGCTTTGCCCATAAGATTTATCAAATCATCCACCAACTCTTTGCGCGACGATTTATCGGACGAAGCATTCATCAAACAATCCGAGGCATACTCGCGCATAAAAATTAAACTCGCGCCTTGCACCGCCGAGCGAATCGCCGCCAGTTGCTGCACGATCTCGTGGCAATCGCGATCTTCGTCCAACATTTTTTGCACGCCGCGCACCTGCCCTTCGATTCGGCGCAAGCGTTTTTGCAAATCTTCTTTGACGTTGCCGCTTTGAACTTTCATAGTGTCCTCGATTGATCAGCGCACGGCTGATAAGCGATTAACCCGCTCACGAAAATCTGCTGCCCGATCCGCAATTGCTCGCGGGGCTGCCGCCACTGTTGAGTTGAGCCGCCACCTTTGACAACCGTTTGCGCGTGCGTTTGCTGTGGCACTTGGGGCATTCTTGTTTGGCGTCCGCTTCTGAAAGGCGAACTATCTTTTCAAATTCTTCTTGGCAGGCGTTGCATTGATATTCGTAGATTGGCATTGTGCTTCAACTCCCACAGTATGGTATACTATAGGGGAGTATAGCATCCATTCTAAAAATGTCAAGAGGAGACTTAACCCAACTATGGATATTCAAACACTGATTTTGATCGCCGTTGCGGTGGTAGTGATCTGGTTTGTGGCGCAGCGTGTCTTAATGATGCGTAGCGTGGTGGAAGTGAGCGTGAAAGAAGCGCAAGAGAAAGTTAAAGCGGGCGCGGCATTCATTGATGTGCGCCAGCTCGCCGAATTTCAAAGCGGTCATGCCATCGGCGCGAAATTAATTCCCCTGCACGAACTCTCGGCGCGCGTCAGCGAGATTCCTAAAAACAAAGCCGTCGTCATCATTTGCGCTTCGGGCAATCGCAGCGCGACGGCGGCGTATCAGTTAACCAAACTTGGCTACGAAAATGTGTTTAGCGTGCGCGGCGGCACCGGCGCGTGGAGAAATGCCGGACTGCCTACCACGAAATAGAACACGCATCACGTATCACGTATCACGCACTACGCATCACGCATCACGCACTACGCATCACGTATCACCCATCCCGCCTCACTTCAAACTCTTCCACGCCACGATCCCGCCCTCAAGACTTGCCGCATCTTTGAATCCGTTCATCAGCAAGTAGGCGGCGACATCGTAGCTGCGGTTGCCGTGCGCGCACTGTGCCACGATCATCCGATCCTTTGGCAGCTCTTCGAGCCGATTCGGAATCTGCATCATCGGGATGTGAGTCGAACCTTCGATCACGCCGTCCACGATCAACTCTCGCGGCTCGCGCACATCCAACACCAGAGGCGGGGTGGGGGAAGCCAGTAATTCTTTTAATTCCTTTGCTGTAATCTCTTTCACTTCGATCTCGTCTGGAAGCATAACATTCTCCTTTGTGGAAATGCTATCACACCTTACAGGGCTTACGCACATTGAGATACTAACGTCATTGCGAGTGTTCTTCACGAAGCAATCTCGGTCGCGTTTTGAGATTGCTTCGTCGCAAAGAACGCTTCTCGCAATGACGCTGATATGTTTTACGTTAGCCCAGACCTTAATTAAAAAAACAGGAGCAGGTTTTCCCTGCTCCTGTTTTTTTGCTTTACTTCTTTCCCGAATTCGATCCTGAATTTGATTTCTTGTCATCCGGTTTCTTGGTCTCGGCGGGCTTGGGCGTTGACTCGGGTTTGCGCGTCTCGGCGGGTTTCACTTCGGTGACCTTCGTTTCTACCTTAGTGGGTTCAACCGTTTTCACTTTGTCATCGGTCTTTCGGGGTTCGACGGTCTTTGTTTTATCGCTCGTTGAAAACGGTTCGGGTGTTTTAATTTTGTTGTCGTCGGTTGAAGACGGTTTCAGTGTTTTGGTTTTGTTGTCGTCGGTTGAAGACGGCTTAGGCGTCTTGGTATTATCTTCAACTTTCACCGAAGTCCCCGTTGTTTTGGCTCTGTGCCCGATCTCAACCCCGTGTTCGATCTCGATCTCAACTCCGTGTTCAATCTCGATCTCGATTTCAATTTCAATCTCGATTTCTCTGGAGACAGATTTTGTTTTTTCCAGCGCAGCCGATGCCGGCATTTGCGCTTCGATAACTTTGATGGCTATCTTCTGCTTTTCTACTTCTTTGATCACCGAGTCGTTGGGCGTGACATTCGTTTGTTGCAGCAGGTCGCGCGCTTTGCCCGCCGCGCTTACAAAATCATTCAATGACGTTTGGGCGTCGGCGTTGCGCCCGGTGTCCAACAACTTCTCGGCTTCGCTCAAGCGCGTGTTGGCAATTTCTAATTGCAGCGCGGGATCGTTGGGCGATGCTGTGAGGCGAATGTTTTCGACGGCTTGTTTGACTCCGTAGAGCGCGTCACCGGGCATCGCGTCGTTAGAGGCATACGCCGTGCCGCCCATCGCGGCAGAAAAAAGAATGACTAGAGCAAGTATCAGGTTCATGGCAGTTCTCCTATTTTTGAATTTTGGTTCTGCCATATAGAACGAGGAGACGAAGGATGTGTTACAAAGTGGACGTGAAATCTCTCGCTTGTCCCAATGTGTAACGAATTTGCGGTTTCTTCGTTAAGCCAAAAACACCGAGTGTCTCGCGAGACTCTCGGTGTTTGAAACCCTCACGGCTTTTTTTTCTCAGAAGGTTTGGGCGTATTGTCAGGTTTTTTGGTTTCTGTCGGCT
>JACRLA010000089.1 GCA_016215145.1 Chloroflexota bacterium | reverse complement strand
GGCATCGTGCCATGCTTCTTCGCCGGAGACGAGGCTTGCTTGTCACGTAAAAGTTCAAGCGCGGCAATAAGTCGAGGACGGGTTTCGGCGGGGATAAGAATGTCATCTACGTGACCACTCGCGGCAGAACGATAAGGTCCAGAAAACTTTTCGCGGAATTCGTTCACGAGTCGATCTCGTTCTGCTCCACTATTTTCTTTTTGTTTCAACTCTTTGCCATAAAGGATATTCACCGCGCCTTCGGCGCCCATCACGGCGATCTCGGCAGTGGGCCAGGCAAAAACTAAATCGGTGCGAATGTATTTGCTGCTCATCACAATATATGCGCCGCCGTAGGCTTTACGGGTGATCACTGCAAGCTTCGGCACGGTGGCTTCGGAATAAGCATAAACGATCTTCGCGCCATGACGGATGATGCCACCGTGTTCTTGCATCGAGCCGGGCATGAAGCCCGGACAATCTACAAACGTGATGAGCGGAATGTTGAAAGCATCGGCGAAGCGAATGAAGCGAGCAAATTTATCAGAAGCGTCAATATCAATCACGCCGGCAAGGTTGAGCGGCTGCTGCGCCACCACGCCGACCACCTGCCCGTGCAATCGCGCAAAGCCAACAATGGCATTGGTCGCAAAATGCTCATGCACTTCAAAAAACGAATCGTGATCAAAGACTCGCTGGATGACTTCCTTCATATCGTACGGGATGTTGGGATCGGTGGGGACGAGATCGTTGAGGGCGGCATCCATGCGGTGAGGGTCATCCGTCGGAATCAGGCTCGGGGGCGGTTCGGTGTTGTTCGACGGCAGGTAGCTGATCAGTTTACGAGTCAGTTGAATCGAGTCATCTTCATTCTCTGTAGCAAAGTGCGCCACACCGCTGATGGCGTTGTGAGTCATCGCGCCGCCGAGTGTTTCGAGATCGATCTCTTCGCTGGTCACAGTCTTGATCACTTCCGGTCCGGTGATGAACATGTGGCTTGCGCCTTTGGTCATGATCACGAAATCGGTGAGACCGGGTGAGTAGACTGAGCCGCCGGCGCACGGACCAAGCATCACGCTGATCTGCGGAATGACGCCGCTTGCCTGCGTGTTGCGCCAAAAAAGTTCGGAGTAAGCGGCGAGGCTGTACACGCCTTCTTGAATGCGCGCCCCAACCGAGTCGTTGAGGTTGATCATCGGCACGCCCGCTTCCATTGCCAGGTCCATGATCTTGGCGACCTTCTGCCCTTGCACTTCGGAGAATGAACCGCCCAACACGGTGAAGTCTTGCGCCGACACGCACACGCGCCGCCCGTCAATTTTTCCGAAGCCGACTACCACGCTGTCACCGGCGTAACGTTGATCGCCCATGCCGAAATCCGAATGGCGATGCGTGATGTAGGAATCGATCTCGTGAAAAGAGTCGGGGTCGAGAAGTTTGAGGATGCGCTCACGCGCCGTCATTTTATTTTTGGCGTGCTGCGCGTCCACACGCGCCTGCCCGCCGCCGAGTGCGATCTTTTTGCGTTGTTCGATCAGATGAGCGATCTGTTCGGAGTTGGAAGTCATAGAAAGTAGGGGCAACCCTCGCGGTTGCCCAATTGGGCGGGGGCAAGCCCCGCCCTTACAAGTGGCGCAAGAGTAACACGGGCTTACGCCGATACCGTAGTATCAATTCGCATAAGAATCGCAGTAGATTGTCAGTATCAAGCGTCATTGCGAGGAGCGCTCTTCGCGACGAAGCAATCTCTAAGCGCAACCGAGATTGCTTCGCAAAGTGCGCTCGCAATGACGGAGTGACTAAGTAGATTGTCTTAATTCTGTGCAAACGTGTCTATCATCAAATACGGATCGCTCATCGGGTAGAGGATGGGGCAGGTGCAGCCGCGATCAATATATTCTTGCACGCGCTTCTTCGCTTCTTCGGGCGTGCCGGTGGCGGAGATGCCCAAGACAAAATCATCAGGCACAAACTTCATTGCTTCATGCACTTGCTCTTTGGTGGCGGGCCAACCCAAAATGGATTGAACTTTTTTAACGATGTCTTCGCTCACTCCCGAAGCTTTGGCGATGTGGGGTTGCTGCGCCAGATATTGTGTGAGCAAAACTTTCGCCGCTTCGATTGCCTTCTTACGATCATTATCTACCGAGCAGACGATCAACTGCGGGCGATCAATATCCTTGAGAGTCTTACCAGATTTTTTCGCGCCCTTCTCTAACAACTCCATCGCTTTGTCGTTGTAGGCAGGCGGCACACAATAATTCAACACGCAGCCATCGGCGATCTCGCCCGTCATCTCCATCATGGCGTCACCCGTCGCGCCGATATAAATAGGAACGTTGCGCGGTTCGCGGCGACCATGCACCACGTCCAACTCGATGCCGGTCACATGATGAAACTCGCCGTGGAAGGTCACGTTTTCCATTCGCAACAAACGGCGCATCACTTCAATCGTCTCGCGCATAGCGAGCAACGGTTTGCGTCGTTCAATGCCAACATTTTTCGCAAGCGGATCCCACCAGGCGCCAATGCCGCAAATGATT
The DNA here is from genome assembly GCA_016215145.1 of Chloroflexota bacterium. Lineage (GTDB taxonomy): Bacteria > Chloroflexota > Anaerolineae > Anaerolineales > VGOW01 > VGOW01. The sequence continues at coordinate 6,728 of JACRLA010000089.1, read as the reverse complement.
CGATTCGGGGCGAGATCGTCCAGCGTGAGAAATGTGGCGGCGAGCAGACCAATGTTGCGCGTCCAGTTGTTGATCACGCCCGACCCGATTTTTAATTTGGACGTGGTCGCGGCGAAGGCTGCCATTGGCACGATGGCATCGCGGACGAGTCGGCTTTCGGCTTGCCACACTTCGGTGAATCCTTTCTTCTCGGCATACTGGGCATATTTAATTCCATCTTGTAACGGATGAGCATCTTGCAAATAAAGAGCGACACGTTGGGTCATATAGATTCTCCTCTTAAGGTTTTTTGTAAATCAAAATAAGTCCAGCCAACCGATCACCCCCGCACCTTTTCACCTTGTCACCCCTTCAGAATCTTTCAACAGATCATGATAAAGAGTCAAATCTTCCGGCGTATCCACATCCAGCATTAAACCGTGCGCGCGATGGACATGAGAATCGATTCCACGATCTTTTGCTAACAACGTGTAGTGCGCGAAGCTGTCGGGTCCAAATACAAACGGCACAACGCGCGGCGGGCGCATAAAGATAGCATTGGTGCTGGCATTGTGATGATCGGGCGCGATGACAATGCTGTTGTGCTTCGAATTTGCCGAAGCGATCATCGCTTCAAGATCAGAGGAAGCCATTAATGGCAGATCGGTTGACACCACCAAGACGGATTCCGCGCCGAAGGAAGTGGCAAGGTTAGCGGCACGAGTCAACGCGGCGTTTAATTCCGGCGCGCCCGATTCCGTCACGGTTCGCGCATCATGCTCACGCGCAATCCGCAACACCGTCGTATCACGACTGACCACCAAAATTTTTTCAATGTCGGATACTTGTGCCACCACATCCAACGTGTGTGTGAGCATTGCGCGGCTAAACGCTTCACGCTCCTCAACGGACAACACAGAAGCGAGACGACTCTTGGCGCGTTTGAGCGGTTTGACCGGAACGATTGCCCAGATGGACATGGATGGCGGATGGTAAATAGGTTATTGCGTGCTACGTATTTCGTATTTCGTAGTGCGTGATGCGTGATACGTGACGCGCGATATGCGATATGCCACTTATTTCTGCGTAACGTGATCGGGCAACACTTTGTATGTGACGCGCGTTTCGCCTTTATACCAATCGTAATCTTTGCCGCGATATTTTTGCGAAAGTTTATCTATCATCTGCCGCGCGCCTTCTTCGGTTTCTTCTACAATGACTCCGCCGAGTTCCAGATGGCGATAGGGATCGGCGGGATCACTAATGGAGACGGCAACCCGCGCGCGGCGGCGCATGATCTTATCCTTCACGCGCCCGCGCGAAGTGTTAAAGATGAGATGCGTGCCGTCCCAATCGAACCAGATCGGCGTGACGTGCGGCGTGCCATCTTTTTTAACCAGCGCGATCTGAGCGAAGGCTTTCTTCTCCCAAGAGAGCAGGTCTTTAAGTTTTTCGGGGATGGTGACAGACATTGAATTTCCTAAAATGTATTAAGTGATTCGTGATGCGTGATGCGTGAAATTAGATCACGCATCACGTCTCATCTAAACATATCCATTTCTTTCACGCGAATCAACTCGCGCGCATTTCCTTCACGCAGTGGATACGGCACGCCGCGGATGTGAATGATCGGGCGACCTTCGTCGGCTTGACCCATGAGGAGTGACGCCGCCGCCGCGAGTTCATCGGCGAGACCCACTTGTGTAGCGTGCAGCGTGTAATTAAAAAGATCGGGATGACCGCGAAGATCGAGCAATGCCGGAACGCCCGCCGCGCCAATGGCGATGCCCACCGTGCCGCTTCGCCAAGCGCGACCATGTGAGTCATTGATAATCACGCCAACGGTGACGCCGACTCGCGCGCGCAGCTTTTCTCTTATGTCGGCACAAGATCGATCTGGATTCTCGGGAAGCATCAACAAGTATTCTTCGCCGTCGGGTGCTTCCACGTTAGATCGATCCACCCCGGCATTCGCGCACACAAAACCTAAACGATGTTCGACGATTAAACTATTCGTCCGCATCCGCACGATCTCTTTTGTCTCACTGAGGATCACTTCGACCTGCCGCGCATCTTTTTGCGTTTGTGCGGCGATCTCCAGCGCGCGCGCCGACGGTGTCACCGCCGACAACCGCACCAACCGCCCTTCCGCTTTGGAAACGATCTTCTGCGCCACGACCAAGACATCATCGTCACGCAATTCTATCGCCGCCTCTTTCAGCGACTTAATAATAACTTCAACCAAATTATCGTTTGGCTTGATGAGAGAGATGTTAGGGAGAGAGGTGAGAGTGAGTTGCACGATACGGAATACGGAATACGGAATACGTTTTGCGTATTGCGTATTCCGTAAATTAATTGATGCCTGTGATCTTGATCCCCGCCGCTTTAACTTTATGCTTGATGTTGAGACCGATCAAGACCGATGTGAGACCTTCGGCGATCACCGCGTTGGCGAGTGGGCCCGCATCCCAACCCTTCATCCCGGCGTCTGCCGCCAACTTAATCACCGCCGTCTTCGCCTCTTTGTCATCGCCGCAGACCAACACATCACAATCAATGGCGTGATCGGGATTCGCTAAATGTTCCGCGCCGATGTTTTGAAACGCGCAAACCACTTTCACATCTTCGCCCAAAAGATTCTGCGCCTCTTGGCTCGCCGACCCGGCGGCGGGCATTTGCACACGCGAAACTTTAGGCGGCACAAGCGGCACGGTCACGTCCACAAAAACTTTGCCCTGCACGTAACCTCTCACCGATTCAATAGTCGCCTGATGTGCTGAATACGGAACAGTGAGAACAACGATCTCCGCTTCCTTCGCCGCGTTGATGTTATCCATGCCGCGCACATTTACATTGCCCAGTTTTTCGTTGATCTCTTTCGCGGCAACTTGAGCGCGTTCAATCGCCCGCGAACAGATGATCACACTATGCCCGGCTTTCGCCCAACGCAAACCGAGTCCTAAACCTTCGTGTCCTGTGCCACCGAGAATTGAGAGGGTAGTCAAAGTTTTAAGCCTCCACTATATCAAGAAAGTTTTTTTTTGTAATCATTAAGTTGCTCAAGCAAAGGAAGAGAGTCTGGAATAAGCCTGTAAGCCCTTTCCAAAATTTGAACCGCACGGAGGCGCTCCCCTTGTGCCCAAAGTTGAGCGCTCTCCCGCAAGGTGTGAAGTACAACATATTCAGGGTGCGCAAGCAAAATGACACGAAAGTAAGAACGCGCCTCATCAAAATCAAAAAGTGGGGCGGGCGATCCGTTCTCCTTCATCTTGCGACGAATTTTAGGGATGCCGGTTCCACGAGCTTCAGCTAATTCAAGTTCTTTCAGAAACTCTCCGATACGTCGATTTCGATTTGGAACAGGAGGAAGTGAAACACCTGACTGCAAGTGATACATAGCAATTCCGCTCATAGGCCCCGGGTAGCTAATAATTTCCATACGATCAGGATATATATAAACCTTTATTGGTTCGCCTATATTCTCATAACCACGATGATATATCGCATTGGTTAAAGATTCTTCAACCGCTTGATAAGGAAACGACTCGAACTTCAGCGACTCCGCTTGATCAGGCAATTTTTTGATAGTTGTCGTTATAGAACTTTTCAAATAATCTAGAGCTTGTTTCAACTGGGTATGTAAAGGTCCCCTAAAAACCCTTTCGCTAATCACATCTCCGCCCGATGAGTCATCAAATTGCGTAACTTCTATCCGAGCACCTGCAAAAAAGTTTTCGGGGTCATGGGTAAAGAAAAGTAAAGCTACATTACGCGGGACTTCATGCCCATTCATTTTTATCAACAAGCGCAAATGTCGATATAGATCGAGATCAGAAATTGAAACATTGGGCGATACCAAATCACTTCTCACCCCATCCAAAAAATTTCTCACTAAGGTTGGCGAAATAGTTTCAATCGTCGCAGACAGATTCCGTCTATCATCAAATGGGACTTTAGCTGTCATCTGCATTAATTGAGTTAGGACATCACCACGCGCTTCAATCGTCTCACTTCCCTGTCGCACATAATAAGCGCGCTCGCCGCCACGCGATGTAATAGGCGCTTGATATGGGCGAGTATCGCCTGCAGGGCACCAAACCACTAAAATTTGCTTACCACTATAAATCTCAGGAGAAATAACGGGTTGATACTCTGGATCGATGCGTTTGCACCCTCCACGTATTTGCTTCTGTATTTTTTCAAGGTTCTGATCGTCTAATCCATGTGGCGGTAATACGGGCAAGCCATTATGATCTTGTATACCGATAATAAGATAACCACCGTTCAAATTAAAGAAATCGTTCGCAAACGCACAAATGCTGCGCAGAGATTGATCAAGAATTTGATCTGACCAAGTTTTCTTAAACTCGCGCCGCACCGACTCCACTGAACGAGCATGGATCAAGTCATCTAAATTTATAGGTAAAATTCTCATCACTCCAATTACCTTTCTTAAATACTATACAACTCAGAAAAGAGTGTTATACCTCTCCCACACCTTCGCTGCCAACTCCCGACTCTTCGCCGTGATCGCCGCTTCGTCTAAAAACAAAAGTTGGCGATCTTTCATCAGCACTTTGCCGGCGCAAATGGTGGCGGTGACCATGGACGACTCAAAACCGAAGATGATATGCCATGGCAAGTTGCCCGCCGTGAGCGGCGTGATGGGATGATAATCCACAAAAATAATATCGGCGAATGCGCCTTGAGATAAAACGCCGATGGGCGTGCTGGGGAAAAACATATTCGCCAGCGCGGCATTGTTCGTGATCGCCATTTGCGAAATGGCGTAGCCACCTGCGCGGCGAGGATCGCGGCTTGTCACTTTGTGCAGAAAATACGCCGCCTTCCATTCTTCCCACATCGCATTCGAGAATCCATCATTACCCAAACAAACATTGATGCCCGCGCGCAGCATCGAATCGATCCCCGCCGCGCCAACGGCGTTGTTCATGTTCGAGCGCGGTTGATGGGTGACCCAAGTTTGAGTCTCACGAAGCAGTTCCGCCTCACGCTGATCCACATGGACACAATGCGCGGCGATAGTTTGCTTTCCCAAAATTCCAAACTTGTTGAGTCGATCTACAACGCGCGTGCCGCTCTTCTTTAAACTATCATACTCATCCGCTTCATGCTCGGCAACGTGAACGTGAAAGCCGCCATCGTGTGCTTTGCGACATTCTTCTAATGTTTTATCGGAGAGAGTCAAAGACGCATGTAACCCAAATGTGGCAGAGATTAAAGATTTGGAGTTTGAAGTTTGAAGTTTAGCGAAGCGAGCGTTTTCTGCAATGCCCGCTTTCATCTTCGCTTCGCCATCTCGATCTGTCACTTCGTAACACAACACCGCACGCAAACCGGCTTGGTTCACCGCGTCGGCGATCACGTCGAGTGAGCCGTCAATCGCGTTGGGGCTAGCGTGATGGTCAATGAGAGTCGTCGTGCCGTGCTTGACCGCGTCAATCAAGCACACCAACGCCGAATACTTCACGTCATCCATTGTCAACGCTTTATCGAGCTTCCACCACAAGCGTTCAAGTATTTCGGGGAAATCTTTTGGTGCATCGCCCGGTATTGCCATGCCGCGCGCAAACGCACCGTAGAAATGGGTGTGGGCGCAGATGTTGCCCGGCATCACCAGTTGACCGCGCGCGTCGAGCGTTTCTTCTTTTGGATATTTTGTTTTCAGCGCAGCCGACGCGCCGATCTCGGTGATGCGGTCAGCCTCAATCTTCAGCGCGTGATCGGTGAGGATGCGATTTTCTTTTTCCCAAGTGACGAGAGTGGCGTTAGTGATAAGCATAAATATTAATCACGAATAGCACGAATAAACGAATGGGACGAATGTTTTTGTTTATTCGTGCTATTCGCCCATTCGAGTCATTCGTGATAAATCAACCTCTAATCAAAAGCTGTCCGGCGATTCGGATCATCGAGATGTGCGAAACATTCTTGAATTTGGTCGAGCGACGTGCGCGCGTTGGAAAGTTCGGGAACCGATTCGCGCGAGAAGAAATTCACGTCGGCGATCTCGTGATCGGGATTGACGTCGCCGCCGGTGATGTCACACCAGAAAATTAATTTGTAAGCGTGCATGGCAAAAAGGGGTTTGTGATGATTGGCGTCGAACACGCCGATGATCTTGCGCGGCTTACATTCAAACCCCGACTCTTCACTCACCTCACGCGCCGCCGACTCGGATGGCACATCGCCCACATCTGCCCAGCCGCCGGGCAAACACCAACGCCCGTCGGATTTTTCTTTCACCAGCAAAATTTTTCCATCGCGGAAGCACGCCCCGCGCACGTCCACTTTTGGAGTGGCGTAGCCGGGTTGAAGTTTGAATCGAGTCTCCGCTTCGGCTGGCGGCAGCCCCGTGTGAGTCGCTAAAATCTCCACGGAGAGTTGATTTAATTTTTGGTACCGCTCGTGATCAAAATGATTCTCGGAGAAGGTCAGCCCGTTCTGGGCAATCGCTTGAATCGTTCGCGCCCAGTTGAGCCAATTCGGTTGGACGTTCATCAAGGCAAGTATATCATCGCATCGCAAGACAACATCATCGCAAGATAAAATCTTGCGTTACATCAGCTTGCGTTACAGCGCGCCTGCCATCATCAGCCCAAGTTGTTCTGCGGTTGAGGTGCGCCCATCTACGATGCCGACGATGCGACCTTCGTAAATGACGGCGATGCGATCCGAGAGAGCGCGAATTTCGTCGAGGTCTTCGGAGATGAGGAGAGTGGCAG
>JACRLA010000286.1 GCA_016215145.1 Chloroflexota bacterium | reverse complement strand
CACCTAAAACCAAAACAAAAAAATCCGAGCCCAAGCGCATGAGCGACGAAGCGGTGAAAGCCAAGACCGGAAAGAATTGGAAAGAGTGGTTCACCATCATTGACAAAGCCGGGGGACGAAAGAAGACGCATCAAGAGATCGTCACCTACTTACGCACGAAACACAAAATAAGCGATTGGTGGCAGCAGATGGTGACAGTGGTATATGAACAGGCGCGCGGCAAACGGGTGAAACACCAGACCTCGAAAGGCTTTCAAGTAGGCGGCAACAAAACGATCAACGTTCCCATTGCGACTCTTTATAAAGCCTGGATCACCGAAGGCTCGCGCCGCCCGTGGCTGCCCCACTCTGACATCACCATCCGCAAGAGTATGCTCAACAAATCTATGCGCCTCACTTGGGTTGACGGCAAGACTCACGTAGACGTGCAGTTCTACGAAAAAGACGGCAGCAAGAGTCAGGTCACGCTCGAACACAGCAAACTCCCCAACACGCGCGAAGCCAACCGCATGAAAGCCTATTGGGCGCGAGCGTTAACCAAACTCAAAGAGACCATCGAAATTTAATAAGCCGAGTTACGGAATACGCAATACGAAATATGTATTGCGTATTCCGTATTGCGTATCGCTATGTTCATCTTCCAAGTTCACCACTACATCAAGCCCGATCAAGTTGAGGCTTACCGCGAAGCCACACTCGAAAACGCGCGCCTGACGATTCAAGAAGAAGGCGTGCTGCGTTTCGATTTTTTTCAGGACGCCAAAGACCCCACGCACTTCAGTTTGTTTGAAGTGTATCGAGACATCGCCGCGCGCGACAAACATTTAGAGACGGCGCACTTCCTCAAATGGAAAGAGGTGTATTTGCAAACGTGTGAACGGCGCGGAAACGGCGACGAGTTCAACGCGCTCTTCCCGACAGAATTGAATCTTTCTCCCCATCAAAAACCCGATGTCCCGAAGCGACTCAACATTTCTTCGGGCGCGAAGTGGGAAGACATTGTGGGCTATTGCCGCGCTGTAAGAGTCGGCAACACCGTGGAAGTGGCTGGCACAGCCGCCGTAGATGAAGCGGGCAACATCGTCGGCGAGACGCCGTACGAGCAGACCAAATTTATTCTGCAAAAGATCGAGCGCGCCTTGAATCAAACCGGCGCGTCCATGTCTCATGTAATTCGCACGCGCACTTTCGTCACCGACATTTCAAAATGGGAAGAGGTCGGGCGGGCGCACGGCGAATTTTTCCGCGACATTAAACCGGTGGCGACGATGGTGGAAGTGAACGCGTTGATTGACAAAAAGTTGTTGGTGGAGATTGAAGTGACGGCGCGGATCGTTTAGCGTGGCTGATTAAACAAAAACGGGCTTGTCTTTCGAGCAAGCCCGTTTTTTTATTTCCGTTTCAACACGGCATACATCTCATCCAATTCAAGCCAGGCTAAATCAAAATCGCCACTTACAACTCATCCTCTCTATGCCACCGCAAATTCAGTGTATTGCCGAACTTCAGATGATCTAAACGCCAACACAATGTGTTTGTTTGGGACGCCTGCTTTAACTAATTGATTGGCAATCCCATCTTCCGTGCCATCGCGCTGTATCCAAATCTTGCCGCCCACAATATCAAGATGAAGCAAACAACCATGCACGCGCTTATGATTCTCGCGCCCGACTATCATTAACAAATAGCGATCTCGCTCTTGATCGAACACGATCTCAAACTCGATCTCGCCATGAGCATATGGAATCTTCGTTTGCTCAGTTAATGCATCCCGCACAATTTGCCGATACCGATCTAACGTGTCCATTTGACAATTACCTCCGCGCGCGGATCAAATACGATCAAGGGTATTTCATAATCTTCAAGAATCAGTTTGCCCAACGGCTCTTCAAAAAGATCGAAATACACTTCATCGTGTACTGCCAAATAAAGCATTCGGTCAGGTTCGGTCCGTGCTAAAACAGAACGATACAGAAAGTATTGCCCAATTGCCTCTTCCAGATCATTTACATCGGACGAGCTTACAAAGCTTTTGATCTCGACTACGATCTTGCGCCCTTCTTTCTCTGCTACCATTACCTTCTCTGCGCCTAAATCAGCATACATATCCTTTGCGCCCCACTTCAAGCGTAAAGGATCATGCGTGATCGTCCAACCATCTTTGACGAGCGCATTTTTCAATTGATTATGATAGAGATCACGGGCAGGCATCTTGAATCTATTTTACACCACCAAACACAAACGGGCTTCCTCTTTCGAGAAAGCCCGTTCTTTTTAACTACCCAACCACCTAACCACCCAACGACCTAAGTTCCCTCTTCCCACGAATTCAAATACTTATCTTGCTCCGTCGTGAGCGTATCCACCTTCACGCCCATCGCTTCCAATTTCAAGCGAGCGATCTCACGATCCACATCCACCGGGATGGTGTACACGTCAGGCTTGAGCTTGTCGGCGTTCTTCAACATATACTCCGCGCCCAAGGCTTGGTTGGCGAAGCTCATATCCATGACAGAGGCCGGATGCCCTTCGGCAGAGGCAAGGTTGATCAAACGTCCTTCGCCGAGCAAGTTAATTTTGCGCCCGTCTTTGAGATCGTACGTCTCGACAAATTCGCGGACGTGGCGTTTGCCCTTCGACATCGCCTCCAACGCCGGAATATCAATCTCAACATTGAAGTGACCGGAGTTCGAAATGATCGCCCCGTCTTTCATCACTTTAAAATCTTCACCGTCTAACACATTCTTGTTGCCGGTCACCGTGCAGAAGATGTCACCGACTTTCGCCGCATCGCCCATCGGCATCACGCGGAAACCATCCATCACCGCTTCGAGTGCCGCCAACGGATCGATCTCGGTGACGATCACATTCGCGCCCATGCCGCGCGCGCGGCTCGCCAAACCTTTGCCGCACCAACCATAACCGGATACCACAAACGTTTTTCCGGCGAGCAAAATGTTCGTCGCACGCACAATGCCATCTAACGTAGATTGACCCGTGCCATAACGATTATCAAAAAAATGTTTCGTCATGGCATCGTTCACCGCCATGATCGGGAACTTCAACATGCCATCTTTCGCCATCGCCTTCAAACGGATCACGCCCGTCGTGGTTTCTTCGGTGCCGACCACAATATCTTTCAACAACTCGGTGCGCGTCTTGTGGATCGTGCTGACCAAGTCCGCGCCATCGTCCATCGTAAGATGCGGTTTGTGATCGAGCGCGGCTTTGATGTGTTTGTAATACGTCTCGTTGTCTTCGCCTTTAATGGCATACACCGGAATTTCATCGTGCATCACCAACGACGCCGCCACATCATCTTGAGTCGAGAGCGGGTTCGAAGCGCACAACACCAACTCCGCGCCACCGGCTTGCAAGGCGCGCATCAAGTTCGCGGTCTCGGCGGTCACATGCAAACAAGCCGACATGCGTAATCCCTTGAACGGTCTCTCTTTCTTAAATCGTTCGTGGATTTGTCGCAACACGGGCATCTCTTGTTCTGCCCAATCAATGCGATGCCGCCCGCCGTCGGCGACCTTTGGATTCTTAATATCGTAATTGCTCATTGAGTTTTCCTTTTGAAAAATTTTAAAAATATATTTCGTATTGCGTATCCCGTATCACCACTCATTAATACGCAATACGAAATACGCAATATGTCTCACTTCAACAATAGATCGAGTTTCCCTCGATCATCAAACACTTCACGGAATCGATTCACAAACTGATTCACCGTGTAAGCATGATTCTGCGTCCCGGACTTTTCGAGGCAGTAGGTTGCCGCCAACGCTCCCATCTTGCCGCTGATCTCCCACCCCAACCCCAACGCCAATCCGCGCAAGAAGCCGCCTCTAAAAGCGTCACCTGTTCCGGTGGGATCAAGAATCGTATCGGTAGGGAAGATCGGAATCTCAACCCGCTGACTATCGGCGTACACGGTGGCGCCGTCTTTGCCGCGCGTCACGATCAATAGTTTACCCATCTTCACTATATCGGCTTCGCTCAAACCGATTCGATCTTGGATGATGTGTGCTTCGTAATCATTGACCACGATCATCTTGGCGCTCTCGACCCCTTCGCGAATATCTTCCACGCTCACCCGAACCAACTGTTGACTGGGATCGTAGAGATAAGGAATTTGAAGTTCAACGCATTCGCGGATCCGATTCCGCATCGCAAGCGGATCGTCGGGAGAGATGACGACCAGATCAGGTTTGTATCCCAGATCATGCAGCCGCACCTCGGCGGCGTGCGCCATCGCGCCCGGATAAAATGAGGCGATCTGCAAATTGGCTTGATCAGTATTTGCAAAAAATGAGGCGGTCATCTTGCCGCTAATTTGCTTAACCGATTTTGTATCTACCCCCTTCGACTCTAACCACTGACGATAATCGTTGAAGTCTTCGCCCGCCGTGCCAATGAGCGCGGGCTTGCCGCCAAGCAGCGCGTGGCTGTAGGCGATGTTCGGCGCGGTGCCGCCATAATGCCGCGTCAACGTATCCACCAGAAAACTTAAACTCAACGACTCCATTTTTTCGGGATGGATGAACTCTTTGAAGTGACCGGGGAAGGTCATCAGGTAGTCGTAAGCGATGGAACCGGAGAAAACAATTTTCATAAGAATCTATCTCTCAACATAATCACCACCGCGCGCAAACCGTCACTCACTTGAATCTTCTTTCCTTCTTCGTAAGTGCGCGGCGAATAATCAATCGCCACTTCGCGGATGGCATAGCCCGCCAATAATAACTTATCAGGTAACTCAAAGTCCAGATCGAATCCTGAACACACCAGATTCAATTTTTGGAATACATCTACCTTCACCATTTTGATCGCGGTAGCAACGTCGGTGAGAGTCCCACCGAATAAAACATTCGTGATCGTCGTCAACACGCGGACACCCAAATAAGCATGAGCATATTTATATTTAGCATGACCGCCCAACACGCGCGACCCGAACACCGCCGCCGCGTTATGCCGTCTCGCTTCGTTTAACAACTTCGGCAATTCATTCGGGTGATATTCCAAATCAGCATCTTGGATGACCGCATACTCGCCCGAACTGTGTGCAAACCCCGTGCGGATAGACATGCCCTTGCCCATGTTCTTCGGTTGATAGATCACTTTGACATTCGGCGCGGTGATCGTCTTCAATAGATCGCGCGTGCCATCGGTCGAGCAATTATCTACGACGATGATCTCTTTCTCAACATCTGATCCAAAATCAACTTGTTGGATTCTCTCCAACACAGTTAGGATAGTGTTCTTCTCGTTATAAGCGCAAACAATAATAGATAACTTCATCAACTACGAAATCCCAAATTCAAAAATCCCAAACTTCAAATCTCCAATCTCCGAACTCCAAACAACCAAACAACCTAACCACCTTGGAAACTAATGCCACTTCACAGGGACGAATCTATCTCGCAGAACAATTAACACGGCATGCAACCCATCCCACAACCGGATCTTCTTTCCCTGTTGATACGTGCGTGGGTTAAAACCAATCGGCACTTCGCCGATGCGCTTTGTGACTAAAGCCAGTTTATCGCTCAACTCAAAATCTAAATCGAATCCGCTGCAAGTGAGTTTAAGCGATTGCAAAATCGGAGTCCGCATCAATTTGTAATTGGTTGCCACATCAGTGTAGTGCGCGCCGAAGAGGAAATTCGTCAACAGAGTCAGGAATCGCACGCCCCAATAGTTAGCGGCATAGTGGTGATATTTTTTTCCACCCAACACGCGCGACCCATACACCACATCCAAATTTTCGCTCACCGCTTTTTGAATCAATTTGGGATACTCTTGCGGATTGTATTCGAGATCGGCATCCTGTGTAATCGAATAATCGCCAGAGCATAATGGAATTGCCGTCCTCACCGAATTGCCTTTCCCCATATTCTTGGATTGATAAACGATCTTCACATTGGGCGCGGTCACTGTCTTCAACAATTCGCGCGTGCCATCCGTCGAGCAGTTATCCACCACGATCAACTCGCGCTGCCAATCGCCCAAGTCCACCGATTGCACACGTTTGATAATCTCTAAAATTGTTTCGCGCTCGTTATAAACGCAGATGATGACGGAAAGCTTCATGGCAGATAGCAGATAGCGAATGGCTAATGGCGTATGGGATTTGGGATTTTGTTATTGTTCATTGTTCATTGTCTCATTGTTCATTGATGCTTATTGAAGAATTCTCCGAAGATACTCACCATGTAATCTATCTTCTCCTCATCCAACCCGGGATACACGCCCACAAAAAACGTATCGGTCATCACTTTGTTCGCCACAGGCAGATCGCCAATCACACGCGCTTCAATGTTCCGATACCCCGGTTGCTTGAGGATGTTTCCGGCGAACAAGGTGCGCGTCTCAACTTTTCGATTTTCTAAATACGTAGTGATCGCTTTTCAATCAAAGGGGATGCCGTCTCGCAACGTCAACGGGCAGGCGAACCATGACACGTCGGCATCGGGTAGCCATGTTGGCAGAATCAAAAACTTTTCAAATTGCTTCAAGCCCGCATAGAGTCGCGCAAAATTTTTCTTGCGTTGCGCCACAAAGTTCGGCAGTTTCTCCATTTGCGCCACGCCCATCGCCGCCTGCACGTCGGTGATCTTCAAGTTGTAACCGATCTCGGTGTAGTAATAGCGGTGATCGTGAAAGCCCTCAACTCCCTCCAGCGTTCTCTCGAATCGAATCCCACATTTGCCATTCATCGGGTTATCGTAACCGCACCAGCAATCGCGCCCCCAATCGCGGATCGTCCGCGCAATTTTTGCTAATCGTCTGCTGTTGGTGTAGACCACCCCGCCCTCGCCCATCGTAATGTGATGCGCCGGATAAAACGAGAGCGTCGCCAAATGCCCAAACGTGCCGACGGCTTGCCCTTTGTATTTCGATCCAAGCGCGTCGCACGTATCTTCGATCACAAAAAGATTGTGCGCCTTTGCAAATTCCATCACGCGATCCATTGGGATCGGATTGCCCAACGTGTGAGTGAGAAACAACGCCCGCGTCTTGGGCGAGAGCGCCACTTCGAGTTGATTCACATCCACGTTATAAGTCCCCATCTCGGCGTCCACAAAGACAGGCACAAGTTGATTCTGGATGATCGGCGCAACCGTTGTCGGAAAAGCCACCGCCGAAGTGATCACCTCATCACCCGCGTTCAGCCTTTGTTTTAATTGCTGCGCGCACAACGTGGACACCGCCACCAAATTCGCCGACGATCCGGAGTTCACCGGGATCACTTCGCGCGCGCCGATGAACGCGCCCAACTTTTTTTCAAACTCTTCAGAGAATCGCCCGGCGGTCAACCAAAAATCCAACACGGCATCTACCATGTTGACCATCTCACGCTCGTCGTAGACGCGCCCGGCATACTGCACGCGACTCTCCCCCGCCACAAACTTTTTATTGGCGTGTGCTTGTTGGTAGTATTCAGTTACTTTAGCGAAAATTTCTTTCTTGAGATCGTCGTTCACAATACAACGTGATACGTAATACATGAGCGTGAATTAAGTTCACGCATCACGTATCACTCATCATCCAATCCAACCCCTCATCCAAACTTATCTTTGTTCTCCACCCGATCATCTTCTCACTTCGATCTGCATTTGCAATTTGCTGCGCGACCTCACCCGGTCGTTGTGGCAGTGCGCCGATAAGCGGTTGACCGCGCCCCGCCAGATCGAAAACTTTTTTCACCACATCACGCACGGGCGTGCCGACTCCGGTTCCCAACTCAATCGTCTCCCCCTCAACATTTTGCGCGCGTGAAGTCGCAATAATTCCTTCGATCACATCGTCAATGTAAATCCAATCGCGCACTTGCTCGCCCGATGTCGTCGGAAAATTTTCGTTATTACGCGCCGCCTTCAACGCCGCGCCCAACACACTGCGTTCCGTAAGCCCGCGCCCGTATACTTGAAACGGCATCACGGCAGTGATGGGAAAACTTTGGGTGCGGAAAAACATTTTACAAAATTCCCACGCCGCCGCTT
>JACRLA010000251.1 GCA_016215145.1 Chloroflexota bacterium | reverse complement strand
GGGCGCATGACCACCAGTATGCCGCGTGTGCATATTGCGTTGATGGGCATGGAGCGGCTCGTGCCATCGCTCGACGATCTTTCGGTGATGTTGCAAGTGTTGGCGCGTTCTGCTACCGGACAAAAATTAAGTGTGTATACAAACCTTGTCACGGGTGCGCGGCGCGCAGGCGAACCCGACGGACCCGATGAACTTCACGTCATCATCGTGGATGCCGGGCGCGCAAAAATTTTGGCGAGCGAGTGCGCCGAAATTTTATATTGCATTCGTTGCAGCGCATGCGTCAACGTGTGTCCGGTGTATCGTGAGATCGGCGGACATGCCTATCAAAGTGTGTATTCGGGCCCCATCGGCGCGGTGATAACTCCGTTGTTGTGGGGCGTTGACGAGTGGAGCAATTTGCCGCACGCCAGTTCGTTGTGCGGCGCGTGCCGCGATGTGTGTCCGGTTCGGATCGATCTGCCGCGCATGTTGTTGCAACTTCGACACGAGAGCGAAAGTAAAAATCCATTTTGGATTAAAGCCGGACTGCGTGTGTATCGAGAATTTGCCACGAAGCCGACTCTCTTCAAGTTCGCGGCTGGCTTCGCTCGCGGCGCGACCCGACTCTTAACTTCCACCGCTTGGCTACAGCGTTTGCCGCCACCGATCTCCGGGTGGACTCGTCACCGCGATTTTCCCGTCTTCGCCAAAAGAACGTTTAGTGAGATGTTGAAAACACGAAGGAGTAATTAGTAAAAGAAGTAATTAGTAATTGGTAATTACTAATTGCCAATCACCAATCACCAACATGACCACACGCGTTCACTTCCTCTCCCGCATCCGCGACTCACTCAAATCTGCGAATCTGCCGTCGTCGCAATTCGATCTACCGCCGCGCAGCGTAGTTCGCCCTTCAACCGACTCTGCCACGCTCGCCGAATCTTTCGCGCGCGAACTTACCGCGCTCGCCTGCGAAGTGTATCAACCTAACGACGACGAAGAAGCAATCGAAATTGTGTTGAAGATCATCAAAGATGCAAAGTCAAACGAAGTGCTGACGTGGGACGACAGTGAATTGCCCTTGCGCGGAATTTCTGAAGCGTTGACTCGTGTAGGCATTAAGAGATCAAACATTAACTTATCAAACGAAGTCACCAAACGAAAAACACAAACGCTCGAACTCGACGCGCCGCTTGTTGGAATCACCGGCGCGCTCGCCGGTCTCGCTGATACAGGTTCACTCGCCTTACTCAGCGCACCGACTCGATCTCGCGCCGCCTCACTCACGCCTCTCACGCACATAGCCTTGTTGCGCGTGCGCGATCTCTATCCAGATATGGCATCGTTCCTCGTCACGCATCCAAACATCACCCAAGACTCCAGCAACCTCATCTTCATCACCGGACCCAGCCGCACGGCAGATATTGAATTTACCTTGGTGCGTGGTGTGCATGGACCAAAATTTATTCATGTAGTTTTGCTGAAAGAATGATTCTAAATTTCCAAATCCCAAACTTCAAATCTCCAATCTCCAATCTCTAATCTCCAACCATCCAACTTCCAATCCATGCCCTCTCCCGCCTCCATCCTTCAACCACGCCCCATCCCACAAACATTTTCATCACTCCGTCACCGTAATTTTAAAATCTACTTGCTGGGTCAAACCGCCTCACTCGCCGGAACGTGGATGCAGATCGTCGCGCAGGGTTGGCTCGTCTATCAAATTAGCAAATCCGAATTTACGTTGGGGCTGGTCGCCTTCGCTTCGGCGATCCCGGCGTTGATCATTTCGCCGTGGGGTGGGGTGTTGGTAGATCGCATCCCGCGCCAACGTGTGCTGCTCGTCTCGCAGTTTGCGGCGATGGCGTTGGCGTTCATCCTTGCCGCGCTCACGTTAAGCGGAACAGTTCAAGTGTGGCACGTCATCTTGATCTCAATCGGCGTGGGCATCTTCAACGCCTTTGATGCGCCCGCGCGTTTGGCGTTTGTGTTCGATCTGGTGGAGCGCGACGATCTTTCTAACGCCATCGCCCTCAACGCCATGCTGATGAACAGCGCGCGAGTGATCGGTCCCGCCTTTGGTGGATTCATTTTGGCGACTCTCGGCGCGGGGTGGTGTTTCTTTTTTAACGGCTTGTCGTTTCTTTCGGTCATCGTCGCCTTGTTAGTGATGCGCGTGGATTACAGCAATATGACTCACAAAAATATGGAGCATCCGTTTCGTCAACTGCTCGACGGCATTCGTTATGTCTTTCGTCACGTAGAAATTTTTGCTCTGCTTCAACTCTCATTGTTCTTCAGCGTGTTTGGTCTGGCGTATACGGCAGTGCTGCCCGCTTTCGTAGATCGAGTTTTGCAGCAAGATGCGTTAGCCTTTGGTGCGATCAACGCCGCCACCGGGTTGGGTGCAGTGGCGGCAGCCCTGTGGACGGCGCGACACGGCGCATCCAGCCCGCGCGGAAAAATTTTAGTGGCGGCGACTCTTCTCTTCCCGATCACCTTGTTCGTGTTCGCCCTCAATTCAAATTTTTATTTTGCGTTATTGATCGCTTTCGTTTTGGGTTTGGGCTTCGTCATCTACTTCATCATCAACCCGCTCTTGCAAGCGCGCGTGGAAGACAGTATGCGCGGGCGCGTGTTGAGTCTCTACACGCTCACCTATTGGGGTCTCGCCCCGTTCGGAAATTTATCGGTAGGAAATTTAGCCGAGACGTGGGGTTTGAACTCGGCGATTGCTTGGAGCGCGATTGTGGCGTTTGTGTTGACGATGATCGTTTGGCTGCTGGTGCCGAAGTTGAGAACGTGGAAGTAAAGACCCGAAGGGTTTACAAAACCCTTCGGGTCTTTTTTTAACGCCGACGGCGGCGGTTGCCGCCTGATCTTGGTGAACGTGATTCTGTTGTGGGTGGCTTCTCCTCACGGGGTTGCGGCACGGGCGTGTGCAGCGTCTGTTGATAATAATCATCTAACAACATGGCGATGATCGCCGACTCGTCTTCGTTGTCGGCGAGCGCGCGACCCAACGGGACAAAACGTTGACTGCGCTCGGTTAGCAATTTGTCGCGCTCGCGTAAACGTGCTTCGAGTAATGTCGTGACTCGTTCTGTCACCACTGCTTCCACATCGGCGTCGGTGGGCAACGGACGCTCTTGCATCGCAATACTGATTCGTTTGGCGATGCGATCCAACTCGAATTTTTCAACTGCGCTCACCAGCGAAATAGCAATTCCTGTTGCGCCCGCGCGTCCGGTGCGTCCGGCGCGGTGGATGTAGGCTTCGGGATCTTCGGGCGGCTCATATTGAATCACATGTGAGAGGTCGAGGATGTCGAGTCCG
>JACRLA010000250.1 GCA_016215145.1 Chloroflexota bacterium | reverse complement strand
TGATGTTTATCGGATGTTTCTAAATGGCGGGCTTCTGTTAATCCTTTTTGAGATAATTTATACTGCTGGTTTTTCAAAGAAACCACTAGTCGCTTAGTGATTAGATCGCCGTAGAGACGTTTACTAACTACCGCTGCATCAGGATATTCAAGGTGATTTCTCAAGCTGAAATGATCGGGGAAATCATTCCATGCTCGGATCACAATATCTTCAAATGCCACTCGATCTGCAGCACCATTTGAAATACGATAAATTGTCACAAGAACCATTTCAGCATAGCTCAGAGACATAAACACGCTTCCCATATATGGCAGAATTTGTTACGACATGCATAAAATATGATACTCCAAAATAGGTGTCGCGCAACATTGCATACATCACTACCTGTTACTGGCTTTCGCCATCGCCATAAACTGAGCAAATAGAATTATCGGAGTGCAAGTATCAGCTATTCATTTTGCCCAAATACTCCGTGAAAAATTTTGGCATTGACTCGCGCCGCGAAACCGTGATATATTCGCGGGCGTTGCAGGAAAAATAGAATATCTTTTGAAGCCCCGACGCTTCTGCTCACATTCAAGTGATGTGGCGGAAGCGTCTTTTTGTTTCCCTTATTTCCTTTAGTTCCTTTGGAAATAAGGGAAACAATGGAAACAAGGAAGTGTTCTCTACCGCTCTCACCGGCGCACTCATCGCCATCTCATTCGCCGCCCCACCCGGACCCGTCGCAATGGAAACCATTCGTCGCGGTCTGCGCGGCGGATTCTATCCCGCGCTTAAAGTGCAGCTCGGATCGATCATCGGCGATATGACGTGGTGCGCGGTTGCCTTGCTCGGTCTCGCGCCGTTGGTGCAAGTGACGTGGATTCGACTCGGGCTTGCCGTCGTGGGTGTGGCAGTTTTGATCTCACTTGGAGCGATGAGCATCCGCGACGCATTTCGTGCCTCACACGCGGCAACAACGGAGACGGCATCACCGAAGAGCGGCGCGTTCAAAAGTGGATTGGCGATCTCGATGGCGAATCCGATGGCGGTGGGATATTGGATCGGAATCGGCGGCGCGCTCATCGCCACTGGCGTCGCCGGATCAACGGCGGCGGAAACCGCCTCGTTCATCGGCGGATTTTTAGCCGCCACTTTTTTGTGGGCATTCCTTATGGCAATCGTCGTGCGCTGGGGCAAACAGATCGTGACCCCGCTCGCGTTTCGTGTTGTGACATTTACTTGTGGAGTCGCCTTGTTGATGTTCGGCTTCACGTTAGCTTCAGAAATTTTAGACTTCCGAAGTTTTTAAAACTTCGGAAGTCTGGAAAAAGGAAAGGAGAATTTCCAAATGACACTCGAAGCAACAAAAGAAACCAGCGCGGTGAAGCTGACCACACCCAAAGAGGTGATCGCCTTTGCCCGCAAAGAAGGACTCAAGATCGTTGATTACAAATTCGTTGATCTACCCGGCACCTGGCAGCACTTCAGCGCCATGATCAGCGAGTTGGACGAATCAACTTTCAGCGAGGGCGTCGGCTTTGATGGATCGTCCATTCGCGGCTTTCAAGCGATCCACGAAAGCGATATGTTGTTGATCCCCGATCCGACAACGGCGATCATTGACCCTGTGTGCGAAGTGCCGACTCTGAGCATCGCTTGTAACGTGGTAGACCCGCTCACGCGCGAACCGTACTCACGCGACCCGCGTTACATCGCGCAGAAAGCCGAAGCGTATTTAACGAAGAGCGGCATCGCCGACACATCCTACTGGGGACCCGAAGCCGAGTTCTTCATCTTCGACAACATCCGCTTCGATCAGAATCAATACAGCGCGATGTATGCCATTAACTCCGAAGAAGGAATTTGGAACAGCGGCGCAAATGGCGGCGCCCCGAATCTGGGTCATCGCCCGCGATGGAAAGAAGGCTACTTCCCGGTTGCGCCGGCCGACACGCTGCAAGATTTACGATCCGAGATCGTGTTGAGATTACAGGAAGCGGGCATCGCGGTTGAAGTGCATCATCACGAAGTTGCCACCGCCGGTCAATGCGAAATTGATTTGCGTTTCGACACACTGGTGACGATGGCGGACAACATGCTGCTCTACAAATATATTATCAAGAACATCGCCCGCGCGCACGGCAAGACGGCGACCTTCATGCCCAAACCGATCTGGGGCGACAATGGTTCGGGGATGCACGTTCATCAATCGTTGTGGAAAGGCGGCAAGACTTTGATGCACGATAAGGATGGTTACGCCGGACTCTCACAACTTTCGAAATACTACATCGGCGGATTGCTCAAGCACGCGCCCGCGTTGCTCGCGCTCGTTGCACCCACAGTGAATTCGTATCACCGACTCGTGCCGGGTTTTGAAGCGCCGGTGAATCTGGTTTACTCACGACGCAATCGCTCAGCGGCTGTCCGCATCCCCATGTATACCGAGAATCCGAAAGCGAAACGCATCGAATTCCGCTGCCCCGATCCGGCGTGCAATCCGTATCTCGCCTTCGCCGCATTATTGATGGCAGGTCTCGATGGAATCGAAAACAAGATCGATCCCGGCGAGCCGTCGGATTACGATCTGTTTGAGCATAGCCACAACGGACACGGACCGGTGAAGCAAGTGCCGGGTTCATTGCCCGAAGCGTTAGCGGCGTTAGATAAAGATCACGCCTTCTTGCTCAAGGGCGATGTGTTCACCAAAGATGTATTAGAGACTTGGGTCGAAATGAAACGCACGAAAGAGATCGATCCGATGCGCTTGCGCCCGCACCCGTACGAGTTTCATTTGTATTACGATGTGTAGTTAACACAAACACGGCGTGTCTCGGAGACACGCCGTGTTTGTAAACAGGTAGACATAAAGACACCGAGTGTTTCGCAAAACACTCGGTGTCTTTTTTTTGTGTTGGCTTAAACTGATTTCCGTTTTATAGTTCTTCCATGATCACCCTCCCCTTTACCTCAACCGAAACGACACTTCAAAATGTTGGTGGCAAGGGCGCAAACTTAGCGCGGCTGACTCGCGCCGGGTTCAACGTGCCGCGCGGATTCATTATCACGACGGATGCTTACCGTCTCTTCGTGGATGTCAACAAATTAAAAAAGATGATCGGCGAATCCATCGTGGGATTAACTGCTGATGATGCGGCGCGACTCGAAACTGCATCCGCCAATATCCGCGCCGCGTTTTCCTCAGGGCAAGTATCTGCGGCTGCGGATGCCGCCATTCGCGCGGCGTATACGGAATTGAAGGAGGCACCCGTTGCGGTACGCTCATCGGCGACGGCGGAAGATTTACCGGATTTGTCTTTCGCCGGACAGCAGGATACGTATCTCAACATCATCGGCGCAGATGAATTAATTAAAGCGGTCATCAATTGTTGGTCAAGTTTGTGGACGGCGCGCGCCATCGGTTATCGTATTCGCAACAGCATCAACCACGACGAAGCCGCGCTGGCAGTGGTGGTGCAAGAGATGGTGCAGAGCGATGTCTCCGGCGTGATGTTCACGGCGAACCCGTTGACGGGATTATTAAGCGAATCGATCATCGAAGCGACGTTTGGTTTGGGTGAAGCGTTGGTCTCAGGGCAAGTGGCGCCAGATCGTTTTGTGGTGAATGCGGTTGGCGGCGTCATTAGCGGCAAAACGTTGGGGGCGAAGAAAATTTCCACGCGCGGAAAAAAAGGCGGCGGCACTGAAACGATCCAAGAAAATGTTTCATCCACGCAAACGCTCGCCGATGATCAGATCACCCAACTCGCCGCGCTCGGTCAGCAAATCCAAAAAGAATATGGCGCGCCGCAAGAT
>JACRLA010000249.1 GCA_016215145.1 Chloroflexota bacterium | reverse complement strand
GTATCCAACCACTCTCGGCTTGCCTGTCAACATTTTTCAACAAGACGCGCCGCTTGGCGATCTTCTCGCCCGCTTCGGCGACAGCGTCAGCCAGAGCTTTGAGCTGGCGATCACTGGAGCCGGTGGCGATCACAAAATAATTGGCGAGGACCGACACGCCGGAGATTTCCATCAACAGGATGTTCTCACCCTTTTTGTCTTCGATAACGTCTACTAACTTTCGAGCGAACACTTGCGTATTCAGATTCGTTTCTCCTTTGTAAGGGCAAGTTAACAACTTGCCCTACTCTGTAGAGCAAGATTTCATCTTGCGTGTGGGCAAGTTAACAACTTGCCCTACACCAACACTACTTCTTCTTTTTCTAAAAATTCACTCACCAAAGCGTGAGTCTGTTGCGGTACATCATCGGTGGGCAGATGCCCTGCCGAGAGTTCTTCCAACCGCGCATCGGGGATCGTCTGCGCGGCGAAACGGCCTTCGGCGTTAGGCGCGGTGAGGTCGCGCTTGCCGACGATGACCAAAGTGGGCGCGGTGATAAGCGGCAACAACGGTGTAAGGTCGTGGCGGCTGATGGCTTTCGCGGCAGAGATGGCAGAGTCCGGAGTTGCTTGATTCCATTCAATGCTCATCCTGTGTGCATGAAGCGATTTGTGCCGCCGCAATAAATCCGATGAGGCGATGGGCCAGAACCATCTGCCCAATGCCAGCATCGAGTGACGCAGCGGAGTTCCGGTCAACAGCCGCAGGTCCCAATATACGCGACCGGTCACGACCGGGTTGATGGCGACGAGGCGGCGCACCCGAGTCGGCTGCCGCGCGGCGAAGCGCAAGGCGATCATCCCGCCCATCGAGTGACCGATCAGATCGAATCGCCCCAAGTCAAATTGATCGGCGAAGGCGTTGATCACTTGCTCATAATTTTCAATGGAATACCACGACGCCCCCGGCTTGTCCGAGTCGGCGAAACCGGGGAGATCAATTGCCCAACAACGAAAGTGAGTCGAGAGGTCGTTCATCATCAACGACCACATGCGGCTCGAGCTGACCCAGCCGTGAATCAATAAAACGTCGGGACCTTGTCCGGCAACACGATATGCAATTCGCAAACCGTTAAGAGTGGTGGTGTGAAGAGGGTGCGTCATGAAGTACGCCAACATTATAACTCACGCGGGCGACTCGCGATGATAGTCGTCCATCGTATCCACATCGCGCAGAATCGAATCGGTGTCTACCTCCACGTAATGAATCCACTCGGCGTGAACGCGCAAAAAATCGCGCGGCGATGTTCCACGCGGCACATCGAAGACGTGCGCCCAAATTTCGCGCGCAAACAAAATAGGATGACCGCGCCGACGCTGAAAACTTGGCGCGACGATTTTGGCTTTTTCTTTTTGCCAATGAGCGATCACTTTCTTCACCACCTCTTCTTGCATTTGCGGTTGATCGCCCAACACGAACAACGCCGCTTCAGAATTTGGCACAGTCTTTAATCCGATTTGAAATGAGCGCATCATGTCGCCATCTTCATAGCCGGGATTGAAAACGGAACGCGCCGCGCAGCCGATCAACGCCTCTTCAACTTTCTCACGGGCGTAACCCGTCACCACTACAACCTCGCTCACGTCGGCGGCGATCAACGTCTCGCACACTTGGCGCACCATCGCATAGTGTCCCCAGCGCATGATCTGTTTCGGCTGCCCCATGCGCGACGAGAGTCCGGCGGCTAAGACCACAGCAGCGATCATCAAAAACCTTGATATACAAAAACACGCGGCGCGCCGCCGACGCTAAAGATGAACAGCAATAAACAAGCGGCGGCAAACAGCAAGGCGCGCGCAAAATGATTCCAACGCAGAAAGATCACTTCATCGCGGTAATGATTTTGAATCGCGTCCAACCCTAACGAGAAGACGATGGGTAGAAATACTAAAAGATATTCCCAACCGAATGTTGTCCAGTGCGCTGACACGGAAATCGCTCGCCAAAATGCAAATGCGCTACCACCGTTGCCCAGAGTGCCCATAGCAAACGCCACCCAAGCAAGAACGGTGAATCCAAATACGATGAGCATCCCCAACGCTTGCCGCCAACGCGGTTGCTGATCGGGCGGCGTCACCGGAAAATAGAGCGACCACACGCGCTCGACGATCTGATACACGCCATGCAGTCCGCCCCAGATCAGCGTGTAGATGTTGAAGCCGTGCCACGCGCCGCTCGCTGCCATTGTGATCAACGGCGGCACGATCACGCTCAATACATTGCGTTGGCTTCCGGTTAACCGCGCCAACCAGCGGCTCAACGGAAAATAAATGTAATCGCGCAGCCAATGTGAAAAACTGATGTGCCAGCGATTCCAAAATTCGGCGAAGTTGCGTGAGAGATACGGTTGCTGAAAATTCGCCGCCAACTCGATCCCGAACAACAAGCTGACTCCGCGCACGATGCCGGTGTAACCGGCAAAATCATTGTAGAGCGCGAAGGCAAAACTCAATAGCCACAAGATCAACACCGGCGTCGAATAGTTCGCGCCCCAACCCACCCAAGCCTTTTCCAATACGATGAACTGCGACAACACGTCGGCGATGACAATTTTGCGAATTAACCCGATCACGATCAAGGCAGTTGCCTTCGCCAGTGTCTCATTCGTCACCACGCGCGGCTTTGCCAGTGTTGGCAAAAAGTTCCGCGCCCGCTCGATGGGTCCCGCTAAAAGTTTGGGGAAGTAAGAAAGGTACAAGAAGAAGTCGGCCCAATGCGCGGCTGGCGGCAACACCTTGTTATAGATGTCTACCAAGTACGAGATCGCTTGCAGTGTGTAGAAGGCGAGTCCAATCGGCAAGAGAAATTTTGTGGTTAGACCGAAGCGCGCCGCATACTCGCTCTCATTTAATTTAAAAAACGAGAGCAAGATCACGTTGGCGGCAATCCCGATCCACAACCAGAGTCTGCGGCGCGAATGATCGGGCGTGAGCAACCTTGCCCACAAAAAATTAAACGTGGTCAGGCACGCCAACACCAGCGCAAAGTTCCAACCCCACGTAAGATAAAAAATATACGAAGCGATCAACAGCCAATAGTTCTGGGCGCGATGAGGCAAAGCGTAATACACCCCGACCACGACCGACACAAAAAGCGCAAACTGCCAAGAAATAATTTCCATAACTCAACGCACCTTCAACTTGCCCTGCTGAACTTCTTGCGCCAACTGCTCGCCGAGCCAACGCGAAAACACGTCTTTACCGCGCCGATTCAAATGCTGCCAATCGGCAAAATGATCGAGCGGAATCACCTCATACAATATCTGCCCGGTTCGCCAAAACAACGCGCCGCGCGATTCGGCGTCAGCCATCACCGGCTCTAAAAGTTTTTGCCGGTAGATCAATTCGCCGGACGGGTCTTTCTTCACACGGAAGTCCAGTTGTGTCGGCAGCTCGAACACGACAATCTGTACTCCCGTCGTCAGGCGCGAGTCTAAAAATGCGCGATAACCGTCGAAGCGAGGAGGATGAAGCGAATGTGGATCCATTCCGGCTGGGAGTGGAGGGTCTTCAAACGCATCTCCCTTGTAGGCGTTGAATCCAAATGATGAAATCGTGCCCTCTAATTTCGATCCTAATTGAATCTGTTCTACGTCACGCCAACCCGAGAGCCCCACGCCGTAACGATACAAAAAGGAATACTCCATCAACACGCCTTCCGCCGAAACGTCACCGGCTTGAGACAACACCCAAGGCGCGCGATACGACGTGTCGGGGAAATCTTTTGAGAACTCAAACGGTCCCACGCCGTAGAGCAAAATTTTTGGGTGATAGCGGGTGATCAACATTTTGCCGATCATCTCCGCCGAAGCAGTAGGCATAGCGGCAAGAGCGAAGTTGAAACATGTTAAATCGTCGCCCGCGCGGGTTCGAAATACTTCAGCCATCACCTGCGGATCCACGTCGGCATCCACCGCCGAACTGCCGATGAAGATGCAGTCAATTTTCCCTTTCGCTTTTGCCAAAGCATCGAGCCGCGTCACTTTGATTCCCAATTCCGGATTCGCCGCGCCCATGTTCGGCGCGGGCAATACTTGCGCCGCGTGCGCCACGCGCAAAGTCGCTTCACTCAACAACCCTAAAATTAACAGTGACAAGACGAGCGAAAGGATCGCGCCCGC
>JACRLA010000242.1 GCA_016215145.1 Chloroflexota bacterium | reverse complement strand
AATGTGAGTCACGGCGGCGCTAAAAGTTTGATCGGCAAATGAATCCACGCTGACCGTCGCTTTTTGTTCAAGTTTAATTTGTCCGTAACGATCTTCGGGAACGTAGACGGTGATGGTGAGTCGATTCAAGTCGGCGATGACAAAGGCGCTGGCGCCGGGTGAGACGAACTCGCCGGGTTCAATGGCGCGCGCGAGAACCGTGCCGGAGACGGGCGCGGTTAAACTGAGTTTAGAAATTTGCACGTCTAAAATTTTTACGGCGGCTTGTGCCACATCCAGTTGCGCTTGGGCGTTCCTCATGCGATCTGATTAGTACGCTGCCTTCGCCGAAGCCAGACTCGCTTTGGCGCTGTCCACACGCGCTTTCGCCGATGCCAGCTTGTCGGGGTCAACGCCGTTCTTCACCTTATCGTAATTGCGTTGAGCATCCGCCACACGCCCCTTTGCCACATCCACATTACTTTTAGCAATAGACACTTTCAGCGAGTCGGGGCTCTTGGCGTCGTTGTAATTTATCTTGGCATCGTCAAGCCGCTTCTTGGTATCGTCGAGAGCGATCTGATTGGCGCGTTGGGCTTGTGTCAGTTGCAGTTCTAACACTTTGACATTGTTTACCACACCGGTGTAAATGTCACGGGCGTCTTGCAGTTTCATTCCCTTGCCCAGCCATATCACTTGTTTATCGGGACAAGGTTGGACAGTGACGCACGTTTGGATCGCGTCCAATGTTTCTTTGATGACGTCGTCATTAAATTTTTTCAATAGGTCGCGCGCCGCTTTTAAATTCGCGCTGATCAGTCCGATGTCGTTTACCGTCGTTTGCTCTTGCGCCGAGTTCAAGGCGTCCTGCGGCTTGTTCAGTTGGCGTTGGTAATAATCCAGATCAGGATTGAGCAAGTTGCTTAGATCATCTTGCGCTTTATCCAAAGCGTCTTTGGCTTGCGCCAAATCTTTTTCGGCTTGCGCCAGTGAGAGCGGCGAGGCACTGTTTAAATCTTCCAGCGCGCGTTGAGCGTCAATTAATTCTTTCTCGGCGCGCGAAACATTCGAGGCAAGCTGCTGCGCCGAGGCGCATTCGGCTAACGCCAGTGCCGCCACCGCTTGTGAGCGTTGCGCCTTCAACAGTGAATCATCTAACGTGGCGAGGACTTGCCCGGCGGTGACGGCTTGCCCTTCAGAAACGTTGATCGCCGTAACACGTCCGGCGAGTTCCGGGGCGATCACCACTTCAACCGCCTCAATCGTGCCAGAGGCTTTAATGACTCCATTTTGCGCTTGACGGGTGAACCACCACCACAACCCGCCGCCGATGAGGACGACGGCGAGAACGACGGGAGCAACTTTTTTGGGATCAGGTCTGTGCATAGTTAATTAGAAGTTGGATGTTGGACGTTGGAAGTTGGATAGCATCCAATTTCCACGCGAAGCGTCCAATCTCCAGCTTCCATCTTTAATCAAGTCTCTTTTTAAATCTCATTGCGGCGGCACCCATGATCACCACGGCAAAGATCGAAAGTGCGACGATCTCCTCAACCAGATTCTCCGCGCCTGACCCTTTGAGGATGATGCTCCGCACGATGATCAAATAATAACGCGGCGGCATCAGATAGCTGATCCATTGCAAGGGTAAGGGCATGGCGGCAATCGGGAAGAAAAAGCCAGAGAGATAAATAGACGGCAGCATCGTAAACATCGCCGACAACATCGCTTCTTGTTGGGTGTTGGCAATCGTCGAAATAAAAAGCCCAAGCCCCAACGTGGTGACAAGGAAGAGCGCCGACAAGATCAACAGCAACGTCAGGCTGCCATTGATCGGGATGCCGAAGATCAGAACCCCGGCGACCAACACTTCGATCATGTCAATGAACACGATCACTACGTAGGGCGTGATCTTGCCGACGACCAACTCCCACGAGCGGATCGGCGTGACGATCAACTGTTCAATCGTTCCGCGTTCACGCTCACGCACCACAGAAACGGCGGTCAAGATGATCGTGATTGTAAAAAGAATCTGCCCGATCAACGCCGGGATCATGAAGTAGGCGCTGACCAGATCGGGGTTGTACCAAACTTGGGTGCGGGTCTCTACCGGCAGTTGGATGGCGCCCGCTTGCCCGCGCGCCGCAAGCCGTTCTGTCATTATCGCCGTAGATTTTGATTGGGCGATGAGATTCGCCGCGGCGAGAGCAGTGGAAGCTACTGTGGGATCCGAACCGTCAATCACAAACGCCACTTGCGCCACCCGACCACTGGCGATCTTCTGATGGTAATCAGGCGGGATGATGATCGCCGCGCGGGCGCGATTCGAGTCGATTAAGTAGCGGATCGATTCTTCGTCGTTAACATCGTAGTCGAGCCGGAAGTAATCGGCGGCGCGATAGGCGTCGAGCAGTTCGCGCGACTGTGGCGATTTATCTTGATCGAAGACGACGAGGGAGATATTGCGAACATCGTTGGTGGCGGCATACCCCAGCAGAAAGAGCTGCATGACCGGCATCACAAAAATCATCGCCAGCGTGCGCGGGTCGCGGATGATCTGAATAAATTCTTTGCGGATAAGAGAGAGGAGGCGCATAGTTACTCCTGAACAATGCCGTGCAGATAAATTTCGATCATCTGTTCAAACGAATCGCGCGGCATTTGATGCTTGGCAAGCGGGATGTCGCGGATGATCATCTCGCTGATCAAATAACCGACGATGATCCCCATCAAGGCGCGGAGCATGACCGGGCGAGAGATTTTTCGCATTTTGCCTTTGCGTGTGCCGAAACGCTGAAAAAACAAAAGCAGGGGCGGGATAATTTTGACAGCAATGCGTTTGATATAACGTCCGCGAAATTCTAACAAGTCAATGAAGACGAGCGGCATTAATTCATCTTCAGCGCCTTCAATGCCGGCGCGCACCTTCAACGCCATATCCCCCACAAATTCTTCGATGGTCTCGCCCTCGGTTTTTTCAAGGGCTGGCATCACGATGTGATAAGGATGATGCGCGTCTAGCACCTCGCCAAAGATTTTCTCTTTACTATCAAAATAGTTGTAAAGGCCGCCCAACGCCAATCCTGCTTCATCGGCGATCTGGCGCATACTCGTTCCATGAAAACCGTTCTTAAGAAACAAGATGTGCGCCGCCTCAAGAATTGTCGCACGGGTCTTTTCGCCTTTGGTGGAAATCTTCGTGTCGGGCATAATATGAACGCTCGTTCATTTTTATACACCTGATGGAGGGGAAGAGTCAAGAGGTAAAAAAAAAGACCTCACAGGTTTTCAAAACCTGTGAGGTCTGGGTTTAGCTACCCATATTGGCGATCTGTCGCAACAACGACACCAACGAGAACCCAACCGCCACCGCTTCTTTGGTGGCGATACCCGGTTTCTCGCCGCTCTCTTCCAACTTACGCACGTAGATATACGCTGCGCCCACTCCGACCACCGCGCCCACCACCCCGCCGATGATCATTACTTTCATTTTCCAATCGGGATCCATTTCATTTTCCATGTTCGCCTCCGCGCCCGGTTTGCATCTTTAAAATTTGTTCCAACGCATTCGTCGCCGCTTTCACCGCCAACATCGGCTCGGCAATAAAGTTTGCAATCGTTTTAGTCTGCGCCGAAACCTGCGCCATAAAATCTTGCGCCATCTTAAAGTAAGGCGGCGAGCGACGCAAAATAAATTGAATCAGATAAATGAGCGTGCCGAAGATAATGAACGGCGGGATCAAAACGATCATGATCTGGACGATCAAAAACATTAGCGAGATATTCGCCCACAAGCCGCTCACCGAACTTCCGCCGCCGCTCGCGGCGAATGCCGACAACGCGCACACACCTGTGGCGATCACCAATCCCAAAACCATCGGCAGGTAAATTTGCCAAAATGTTTCGTGTTTGTGGATCGCTTCGGTGCGGCGATTGCGCGGTAGGTCTTCAACGGGGAGTTGTGATTCCATAAAATTATTTTACCATGCCGCTTAGTACTACTCAGCCCCTCCGTCATTGCGAGCGTTCTTTGCGAAGCAATCTCGGTTGCGTTTTGGGATTGCTTCGTCGCAAAGTGCGCTCCTCGCAATGACGCTATTTGCTATGGCGACAACCTTTCGATCTTCCAATCATCATGGATACGACTGTAGCGAAATCGATCATGCAAACGATTGACTCTGCCTTGCCAAAACTCGATCTCCTGCGGCACAAGACAATAACCGCCCCAATACGGCGGCATGGGAATGTTATCGCTATCGGCAAACTCATTCATTAACTCAGTCAGCCGTTCTTCTAACACTTCACGATTCGGGATCACTTGACTCTGGGGTGAGACCCACGCGCCCAACTGCGCGCCCATCGGTCTACTCTTGAAATAAGATTCGGATTCTTCGGGCGTGATTTTGTGGATTACGCCCGCGACTCGAATCTGCCGTTCAAACGTCGCCCAATAAAATACCAAAGCGGCGTTGGGGTTTTCGGCGAGCTCTTTGCCTTTTTGACTCTCGTAATTGGTATAAAAGATGAAACCACGCTCGTTGAATCCTTTGAGCAGAATGGTTCGCGCCGATGGGATGCCGTCGCGGGTGGCGGTTGCCACAGTCATGGCGTTTGGCTCGATCACGTCGGCGGCAACCGCTTCTTGATACCAGCGTTGAAATTGGGTGAAGGGATTCGGATCGAGATCGGATTCGGTTAAGCCGTGCGTTGCATATTCTTTGCGGACGGTGTTGAAGTTCATT
>JACRLA010000241.1 GCA_016215145.1 Chloroflexota bacterium | reverse complement strand
GCGCCGTTGTTCAAGGTGATGCCGACTCGGTATGTGCCAGCCGCCAGATCAGGGGGAACGATGACCGCCTGCGGATACACAATTAACTCGTTGCGATTCCATTTGTCCGGTGTGTAATCTATTCCGCTGAGGGCGAAGTCTTTAACGGAGACAAGTTTATTTTGCGAATCAGTAAATGAAACGGTGGCGGTTACACCGTCCGTCGGCGTGTCGCCGCTATGCCACAGTGTTGTGAAGGCAAACGAATCTCCGACAAATAGATCGCGCCTCGCCACGCTCGCTTCAACCAGACGCAGTTCGCCTTTCGGTTGCGCCGGATTTCGCCGGATATTCACTTTCCCAATTTCGTATTCAACATCCGTTGGCGAACCGTCGCGCATAATGTTGAGCGGCTTGTTGTTGTGGTGAACGCCAACCAGCAAACGGTATTCACCGGGCGGCGTGCCGCTGAACGATTTGATCTGATGCGTGTCGCGCCCATATTTTTCTGGCGACCAAACGGATGTGCCAACACCTGCGATGTTTTGATTGTCAGATTGACCAAAGCGATTCCCGAATCGATCCACGAGTTGAATACTGGTGGAGTAGTTGATGTTTACCGACGGGATGATCTGCCAATACAAATGAACGTCGAGGGTATCGCCTGAGGCAGCCGATGGTGAATATTCAAAACCAATCAAGTTAAGTTGATTGCCGAAGTTGCTCGATGTCGAATTGGGCAATGAATGAAGAGCAGTGCGATGGAAGATAGTTTCGTAACGATCCAAGTAAACGACTCTGATAATGAACAATGCAACAATGAACAATGAACAAAGGAGAGGCTGGACGTTAGAAGTGGGAAGTGAGATGACGGATGATTGGTTAGTAGATAGTGACGGATAGCGGATTGCAAATAGCAACGCAAGTGAGAGCAATGAAATAAGCCCGCCAACGATCTGCGGTGTTGTTGGTTGCAGAAAAACTTTGATAGTATGCGAACCTGACGGGATATTGAGTGTGATAAGCCCTTGCGGTTGTGACGGAGTGATGCCCACAGGTTTATTATCGAGAGCTGCTGCCCACGATGGAAAATAAAAACGATTGAAGGTCAGGTTGAAATCTTTTGGTGATTCACACCTCACTTCTTCCTCATTCAACTTAACATTGGATACTTGGCAAGTGACACCTTCCGGCAGTGTGGCGAGTCGGCTGGGGATCGAATCGGCGGCGTAACGCGCCAGCAGCGAATCGGGCTTTGGGACTTCGGTGACCCATATAGGCAAAAATTCTCCCATGGTGGTGGTGGCAATTTGACTTGAAGCGATCTCGTAATGGATGATGTTCTCAGGTCTGACGGTGTCAGGCAGTGATTTAAATACGTTGTGATACGCCCACGGTAATGAGAAAAAAAAGAATGAAGCGATGGCGACGTTTGCGATGAGCGTTTCACTGCGGCGGGTGAGGCGCGCGGCAATAACCGCTCCGTATCCGGCAAGCACAGCGAGGAACAGACTCGCGGGCCCCACTAATCGCGATGGAAATTGAATCGGGCGTGAGAGTGGCGAAAGATCCCAGAGCGGCGTTGAGATTGAAAGCGTGAAGAACATGAACAGCATCAGTATGAGCGCACTCGTGATGATGATGAACGAAAATTTATTTTTGAGGTGTTGGATGATTACATATACGATGGCGATGATCGCGAATATGGATTGAAACCAACCTAAGCTGATCGGCGGGCGGTTGTAAACCAAAAGGTGATCGAACGTAAACGGCGGTGCGAACAGCGAGGTCAATGTAAGGAATTGACTATGATAGTCAAGCTCGAATGTGGAATAGGCGCGCCATAATTGGATATAGGAGTTCTCAAAATAAACTGGCAGCAAATAAAACGCGCAGAGGGCAATGGCGATGAAAATGAAGAATGATGAATAGAGAATGGCAAATAGCGCAGAATGGCGTCCTGATTTGAATGTGAGAGCAGCAAGATAAATCCACAGCGCAGGTAAGATGAGTAACGCTGTGATGTTGTGCGAGAGAATGAGTAAAGCGTAAAACGTAACGAAGATGAGTTGGGTACGGCGTGTACCATCGCACGCCAAGCGAAGCGCTGCCCAAAAGACGCAAGGGGTTAACCCCAATGCAAATGTTTCGGGGAGCGCGCCGCGATGTAGGACGTTGTAATTGAAAAATGGAGAGAGACTATACGCGGCGGTAGTGACGATGCCTGCCAATGATGATTCAAATTGATCGCGCGCCCAATAATACGCGCCGAAGATCGCCAATGCAAAACACAGGATGTAACTGATCTGCATTGCACCCGGTAAGGAGAGACCGATCACATTTAAGATCGCCGGGACGTAATACGAAAGCGGTGAATAAAAATTGAAGACGGGTGCGCCATACCCAAAGTGCATATCGCTGAACCAACGCGGGTAGAGATCGCCATGTTGCAAATGCCACGACAGCGCAGCGGCGCGAAAAAAATGAATCTCTCCATCAACAATCGTCGGTGTGCCATCACGGAGAATCGGAACGCTGACGAGAAGTAATAACAGTGCCAGCGTAAGACTATACGCGCGTAATCTCATAACATCCGATTAGCGTGATGTAAAGACTTCACCGAATCGTTCCCCAGTCATCGGATCATACAACCCCACTTCAAAGGTGTCGCCGACTCCGATGGGGTGAACATCGGTGATCACTTCATCCTTGATCCAACTCGTCGTCGGGCGCGTCGGGCTGGCGTCATGTCCACCCACTAACACACCGTTCTCAAATTTGTGAACGAAAACCGTTAACCGTTTTTCTATCACTTGCTTCGCTTGCCAATATAACGTGATGGAATCTTTTTGAGCATCGTAGCCCAACAACCGAATCGAATCGTTGAAGTTGTGATTCGTGATGCGTGATATTGAAGGGATGACGAATGATCGCGCGGGGACGTTGATCTTAACTTCGCCCAGATCGAACCGCGCGCCGTTGTTCAAGGTGATGCCGACTCGGTCTGTGCCAGCCGCCAGATCAGGGGGAACGATGACCGCCTGCGGATACACAATTAACTCGTTGCGATTC
>JACRLA010000240.1 GCA_016215145.1 Chloroflexota bacterium | reverse complement strand
CTTGCCTAACTTTCTTTTCAACGAAAATGATATTGTCGTGACGATTGGCATTGACGGCTTGGTAGTGAACACGGCGAAGTATCTCAACGGTCAACCCGTCGTGGCGGTCAACCCTGATCCGGCGCACATAGACGGAATCTTACTGCCCTTCAATATCAGCAGCGCGCCACTCGCCGTCAGGCAAATTCTCAAAGGCGAATCGCACTCGCGCTTGATCACAATGGCAGAAGCGAAGCTCAACGACGGGCAATCACTTCTCGCCTTCAACGATCTCTTCATCGGCATGCGGACTCACGTCTCGGCGCGATATTTGATTCAAGCAAACAGCAAAGAAGAGCATCACTCGTCGAGCGGCATCTTGGTTTCGACGGGCGCCGGGTCAACCGGCTGGCTGAGCAGTATGTTCAATATGGCAAATGGGATGTTGAACGAGTTTGCCAATGCCGAACCGAAGATTCAAAAACCGCAACTCACTTGGGATACCGACAAATTAATTTTCGTCGTGCGCGAGCCGTTCATCAGCAAAACGTCGGGGGCGCAGATCGTGTGTGGGGCGATCACGGCGGCGACACCGTTGATCTTAAAATCCGAAATGCCGGAAGGCGGCGTGATCTTCAGCGATGGAGTCGAAGCGGATTTTCTGTCGTTCAACGCCGGGATGATCGCCACAATTGGCGTAGCGGGGAGGAAAACGAATTTGATAGTAGGGTAATGCTAAAATTACTTCCATGCGTTTAAATCCAATCATCACTTCTCTTCTTGCCATTCTCATTCTCGCCCTCTTGCTCGGCGCGGCGTGGATTGTATTAAGCCCCAAAGGACAATTGATCACCGATGCGGCATTTAGTTTGAAAACAATCTCGCCCAACGCCGACGGCGTAGACGACATCACGCGCATCAATTACCGCTTGCGTGAACCAGCGTCCGTCTCCATTTATTTTGTTGACTCTAACGGAAAACGATTCGAGTTCCGCCAGAAGCAACCGCGCGATGCCGGTGAACACACGTTGTTATTTTCGGGGATCGTGAACGGCTATGTGTTGCCCGCTGATCAGGTGAACGCCAAAATTTTGCGGCGAGTGTTGCCGAATGGAATTTACAAGTGGGTGATCGAGGCGGCATCCGCAGGCGATAAAGGTGAAGTGAGTGGAAGTATCACCGTTGAAAAAGCAGACACGATCCTGCCCGATCTCAAAAATCTTTCTGCCAGTCCGTCGCCCTTCTCACCGAATCAAGATGGCATTGCCGATCGGGCAACGATCAATGTGTGGTTAACGAAAGAAGTCCCACAGAGTAATTTGCGTTTGACGTTGATCGCGCCGGATGACAGTGAGTATCCCATCGCCGAAGCAGGTAGTGATATTTTGCCGGGACGCGCCGGGCTGCATACGTACGATTACGACGGGGGCATAGACTTGGGTGTGAATCCGCCGCCGGATGGAAATTATGTTGTGCGCGCGGAAGCGGAAGATAAACTTGGGCAGAAGACTCAACTTGAAACAAGGTTGACGATTGCCAACAGCGGTTTGCCGCGCGCCGAGATCGTGCAAGGTGAAGTGAAGTGGTCGAGTGCGACAGTGGTGATCGGGCAAACACTTTACTTCACGGTGACGGTTGAAAATTATGGCACGGCACCGATACGCACCTTTGGTCCTTGGTCGGGGACAATTTACAAGCAAGCAGAAAATTCCAACACGCTGAGTTTTTTTGAACAGGACGGCGCGTGGCGAATGAAGATCGTTGAGAACGGACAGACGTTTTATTATTTGATGCCGAATCAACGGGCGGTGATCAGCGGCGGCGTGATCTTGACTGATGTGATCGAAGCGCGTAACCCGCAATACTTTTGGGCGGGGTTGATCCATGAAGCCGTTGGAATTTCAAACATCAACAATCGAGTCGATCCGAAACAGGTGACGATTGTGAAGCCGTGAGAAGTATTTTGCTTTGGAGCGGCGTGATATACTCTTTTCCGAGGAGTCATTATGTTAAACACTTACCGCGCTATCCTTGATGGCAACCAGTTGAAGTGGATTGACGCACCTCCACAGACTACAAAATCTATGGAAGTGCAAGTCATCATGTTGAAAGAAACAACACAAGCGGCTTTGCGGGAGCGGGGACGAAAGATGGCGCTGGCGCTTGAGTCGTTGGCAAAGATCAATCCTATATCAGATATAAACGATCCTCTGCAATGGCAACGTGACATAAGGCAAGATCGCCCTTTACCTAACCGCTAACTATGATGCTTCTTGATAGCAACATCATCATCTACGCCTCACAACCTCACTATGAACACATTCGCCAATTCATTGCGGAAAACGCTCCGTATATTTCTGTGATCAGTAAAATTGAAGTGCTGGGCTACCACAAATTCGATCAAGGGAGTCGAAAATTTCTTGAGGAATTTTTTGGCGCAGCAGAGATATTGCCTTTGGACGATTCAATCGTAAGCAAAGCTATAGAATTAAGACAGCAAAGAAAAATGTCCCTTGGCGATTCGATTATTGCCGCCACAGCATTAGCACACAAACTCTCTTTAGTGACGCGCAACACCGAAGACTTCGACCCTTTTGAATAACCTACCATCCAATTTCGTGATATGCTAAAACCCCAAAGGAGGTGAGGCGAGTAGAACAATTGTAATTAGAGACGTATCTCGATTAAGTTAGGAAACATATTTCACTTTCTCTTGGAGGAGAAAAACTATGAAAAACAATTTGTTCAAAGTAGTAGTTAGTATTGTGGCTCTTGCGCTGATCTTGAGCGCGTGCGCCACGCCTGCCCCCACCGAGGCGCCCAAACCTACCGAAGCGCCGAAACCCACCGCAGCGCCGCCAACAGTTGCTCCCACCGCCGACCCGCTCGGCACCGCAGATAAACCCATTGTGATGACCTTTGTGCCGTCGGGTGATACTGCCAAGATCGCCAAAGCCGGTCAAGACATCGCCGATTACCTCAAGAAGGTCAATGGCTTGAACTACAAAGTGGAAGTCGGTACCAGCGAAGCGACCTCCATCGAAGCGATGGGCGGCAACAAAGCGCAAGTGGGCTTCCTCAACACGTTTGCCATTGTGTTGGCGAAGAACAAGTACGACATTGACGTCGCGTTGGTCAATTTGCGGAAATACGTCGCCATCCCGATTGATCCTGACAAAGGCTTGGACGGCAAGATCACTCCGTACTACAAAGGCGAATTCCTGACGCAAGCGACATCCGGCGTGAAGACGTATGCCGATTTGAAAGGCAAGACCTTCTGCTTCACCAGCGCCAGCTCCACTTCGGGCAACATCATCCCGCGCATCATCCTCAAAGCGAATGGCATTGACCCCGATAAAGATCTGAAAGCCACCTTTGCCGGTGGTCATGACAAAGCAGCCATTGCCGTATACAACGGCGACTGCGTGGCGGGTGTGACCTTCGTGGATACGCTGACCGATGTGTCGTTGAAACTGTACGAAAAGTATCCCGACATCTCCAAGAAAGTCACGGCGTTTGCGGTCACCGATCGCATCCCGAATGACGGCGTACAATACACCAAAGACCTCAATCCGAAGATCAAAGAGGCAACCACCGATGCCTTGATGAAGATGGCAGCGGATCCGGCGGGCGTCGCGATCTTGAAGAGTCTTTATAACATTGACGGCTTCGAGAAAGCGGGCTACGACAAGTATTACAAACCGTTTGAAGACGTGCTCGCCAAAGCGGGCGTGAAGGCTGAAGATTACATCACCAAACCCAAGTAACTTTTTTCTAGCGAACCACCCTCAGACGCCGAGTGTCTTTAGAGACACTCGGCGTCTTGATCTTGAGACCCTCCTCTATGCTCAAAATCGAACACCTCTCTAAAGTGTATCCCAACGGAACCGTTGCCTTGAAAGATGTCAGCTTCGAAGTTGCCGACGGCGAATTTCTTGCCGTCATCGGGTTAAGCGGCTCCGGTAAATCTACTTTGCTGCGCTGCATCAACCGCCTCATCGAACCTACCGAAGGCAAAATTACATGGAACGGAATTGACGTCACCGCCGCCTCCGGCGGCGACATTCGCAAAATTCGGCGGCAGATGGGATTCATCTTTCAACAGTTCAATCTCGTCCGGCGTTCTTCGGTATTGACCAACGTTCTATCGGGTCGGCTCGGCTACGTTAACCCCTATCAAAGTTTAGTTGGATATTTTTCACCCGATGATCACAAACGAGCGTTAAGAAATTTGGAACGTTTGGGGCTGTCGGAAAAAGCCTACGTGCGCGCCGACTCATTAAGCGGAGGCCAACAACAACGGGTGGGCATTGCTCGGGCACTGATGCAGGAGCCGACTCTGATCCTCGCCGATGAACCTGTGGCTTCACTCGATCCTGTTTTGTCTCATTCCATTTTAAAATATCTTGAACAGTTGAATAAAGAAGACAAACTCACTGTGCTGTGCAGTTTGCACTTTCTCGATCTCGTCCATCGCTACGCCACGCGCGCCATTGCCCTCAAAGATGGGCAGCTCGTCTTTGAAGGCTTGCCCAACGAGATTGACGACGCGCAGTTCAAATCTATCTACGGCAAAGAAGCGGAACGGGTTTCGATCATTTAACATCCGCGAATGAATTCGCGGCTGATAATTACAAACGCGCTTAAGCGCGTTTCGTATAGCAGGCGTTGAATTCATTCAACGCCGTCGTGAGCAAGAGAAAAATTTGCTCTTAATTCTTTAACGCGCACATGAATCCAACTTCATCACTCAAAGCACAAGCCAAGAATCCTATCGTCTCCTCTTTGCTCTCGCTTGTCATCCCCGGCGCGGGGCAGGTTTACTTGAGTCAATATACGCGCGGCGGCATCATTTTTGTGATGACCCTCGTGCTGGGTTATGTCATTAAGTGGGCAGCGGAAGGTCCCTCAAAAGTTGGCGAGATGGAGTTGGGCGGCATAACGACGACTTGGGTCTGGATTCTGTTAGCGGCGTTTTGGGCGTGGAACGTTTATGATGCCTGTCAGCTTTCGCGGGGAGAGTCGGCGCGCACTTGGATCGGCTTGCTCATCGCGGCGATCATCATTTACTTTATCGGTTGGCAAGTCACCGACGTGCATCTT
>JACRLA010000239.1 GCA_016215145.1 Chloroflexota bacterium | reverse complement strand
TCGCCGTAGCCGTCGTCAAACGTGATGACGATTGGCTTGGCGGGCAATTTGTCGCCGCGCGCCAACGCGCCGTAGAATTGATAAAGGTCAATCGAGGTGTAGCCGCGCTCTTTTAAAAATTTTAATTGCGATTCAAATTTATCGGGCGTCACGGTAAGATCGGCGCGCAGTTGATCTTTGTTGTCCGGCGGCACGGGTTCAATATAGTGATACATTAAAATCGGGACAGTCGCTTCACGACTGAAGGCATTAGCATCGCGAGTGATGATCAACGGCACGGCGATTGTGGCGGTCGCCGTTGGGGCAAAGGTTGGGGCAAGAGTCGGCGTCACCGTTGGCGCGGGTGTTAGCGTAGGTGCAAAAGTTGGTGTGGGCAACACGGTCGGCACAGGCATCACAGTTGGCAACGGTGCCGGCGTGGCGCACGCGGTAAGAATCAAAGTGAGCAGAATTAAATTTGTTCGAGGCATGGGCGCAAGGATACCAAACAATGAGCAATGAAACAATGAACAATGAACAAATTCCAAAGTGGTTGTGGAGATTGGCGTGGTGGAGTTTTGTAATTTTGATTCTGGTGATCGCGGCGATGGTGATGGCGGTGGCGCTCGGCGCGGGCGACCCGAAGCCGATGGGATCGTTGACGTGGGAAGATCGATTGGACTCGCGCGCGCGGTGGCAAACGTTTGGCGATGAATTATTTTTCGGGAGCGGCGGCTTGGTGATCAACTTGAAACAAAAAAGCGACTACGGGGGCGCGGTCACAACAGTGGAAGCCGCTACGCAATTCACCCTCGAAGCGGCGGCGGCGCAATCCAACGGCGAGATGGGCGCATTTTATGGAATCATTTTTAACTATCGTGATTCAGATCATTATTCAGCCGTGATGATCAACGGCAACGGCTACGTGGAAGTGTTTGAGAAAGGCGGAAAAGTTTTAATGCCGCAACAAGAATGGCCCAACATTTTGCTGGGCAACGAATCGAATCGGGTGCGGTTAGACGCAATGAATGGCGAAGGGTTAATTCGCATCAACGACGAAGAGTTAATGCGCCTGCCGATCACCGGTGGGGAGGCGGGGATTGTTGCGCGGGCATCGGCGGCGAACCAGCGCGTGAGGTTTAGCTGGGTGAAGGTGTGGAGCCGATAAAAAAACTTCCGAAGTCTTTGCGGTTTGTGCAACTTCGGAAGTTTTGAGCGATCTATTTCGGCAGCATCTCCGTGCTGAAAACGTAATCGAGCCAGATCCAGAACAGCGCGATGAATGAGGACGCGAGCAGGACGGCGTTGAGAAGCAGATACTTTTCCAACGTGGTCTGGAACAAACCAAAAATAATCCCGGCAGATGCAGCGAGCCCCAGCACCACAGATAAGACCCACACGATAGTTCGTCGAACTTGAATTGACATAGTTAAGTAACCTCTTTCGTAATTTTTAAAATGAGAACGCAGCAAATTTTAGCGTGAAGCGAGGAGAGCGTCAACGATGATTTTGGGTTTCGGCTTAATGACGCGGAGAATGACGTCGCCTTGTGTTGTGCGTTTTAAAATCGTAATCACTTTTTCGATGCGCGGCTCTTTGCCTTCCTGCCAACCATGATACTCGCGGCGTATCTCTTCGGTTGCGCCCCACCGCACTTCGGGAGGCTGCGAGAGCCAATACGCCACATCTTTAGGCTGTTCACCTAATTTGTATTTGGCAACCGCAGGGGCGATTTTGCGTTGTGGTTTCATACAACACTATTTTACAACCTTTATGCCTCACCAAACTCTTTTAAATACTTATCCCGATTCGCCGCGCGCGATGTTTTGCCGCTACTTGTTTTGATGACCCACTTGGCATCCACGACTTGCACGTTGCGAAGCGCCACGTCCGAAGTGCGAGTCACTTTTTGGCGCACGTCGTCGGCGATGCGATTGCGTTCGTCTTCATCGTCGGTGTCGGCTTCAACCACCATCACCACATCTTCCGTGCCTTCTTTGTCGTTGAAGATTCCAAAAGCAACCACCCTCCCCGAATGTACGCCCTCGACACTACTGGCGATCTCTTCAATATCTTGCGGATAGACATTCTTGCCGCCAACGATGATCAAATCTTTTTTGCGCCCCGTCACGTACAACTCACCATCCGCAATGTAACCGAGATCGCCGGTGAGATACCAGCCGTCATTAAAAGCTTTTTGCGTCAGGTCGTCACGATGATAGTAGCCCGTAAGCATAAACTCGCTTTGCAACGCCACTTCGCCGAGTCGGCGTTGCGGGAGATCGTTATGCTGTTCGTCCACGATCTTCACTTTGCAATTCGGAATCGGGCGACCATTGGAGAGCATGTTCACTGTCGTGTCGGCAGCCGCTAGCGGACGGGCGATGCCTTCACTTTGCAGCGCGAGTCGATCAATCGGATCCACGCTGACGGCAGAGTCGATCCCGGCTTGGGTTACGGCGAAAACATTTTCGGCCATAGCGTAACACGTTGCCAACGCTTCGGGCTTCAACTTGTATTGAGAAAATTTTTTGAGGAAGGCTTGATGGCTTTCGTAACGAGTCGGCTCGGAGCAATTAATGATCGCCCGCCACGACGAGAGATCAACACCTTCGAGATCGCGCTCACGAGTCCGCAACGCGCAAAAGTTGTAAGCGAAGTTAGGCAGCCACGACAGTGTGCCGCGATATTTTGAAACGGCTTGCATCAATTTGGCGGGGGCGCGCACCCAATCAAAGGGCGACATGATGACGAGATGAATGCGCTTCATAATCGGCATGACAAAACCGGCAATGAGCCCCATGTCGTGATAAAGCGGCAGCCAACTCACAATCACGTCATCTTCTGTGAGCCGAATCGATTCGGAATAACTTTGAAGTTGATTCAACACGGCGCGATGCGAAAGGGCAACGCCTTTTTGCAAGCCGGTGGTGCCGGACGAATGTTGAAGCAGCACGATGTCATCGGGAGCGCGATCTAAACCTTTGGCGAATTTAAAATCTACTTCGTCCATCGGCTTGATCTGATCGCTGACCAAGATCGCCCGCAGCGGATTCTGGGGTGATGCCGCCACTGCCGCTTTCACTTCCTCTAAGAATTCCGGATACGTCACAATCGCCGACGGTTTAGTGACGGCGATGAGCGCGGCGAGATCATGACGATATTTTTCGGGGGCGAGCTTCTCGGTGAGGAACGGCATGATGGAGGGAATCGCGCCGTAGAGGATCGAGCCGTAAAACGCATACAGCAATGAATCGCCGTGCTGAAGGATCAAGACGACGACATCACCGGGATCGATCTTCGCTTCGTGAAATGCTTGAGCATAACTCATACCACCGCGAATCAGATCGTGATACGTGATCGGTTGATCGGCTTGCTTGGAATATTGAAGGGTGATCGCCGTGCGCTGTGGAACTTGTTCGAAAGAGGATTTAAGAAGGTGAGCAAGAGTGGACATACGATGGCGGATAGTGAATGGCAAATGGCTTATAGCAAATGGCGTGATACGTGATGCGTGATACGTGACGTGCGAGGGGCAATACGCGATATGCTATTTGCGACTTTCGATCAGCGCCGCCAATTGATCAATCGTATCAAACGTTTCTTTGTTTAACTCCGAGTCGTCAATCCGCACGCCGAATTCGTTTTCGACGAAGAGCGAGAGATCAACCAGATGAAAAGAATCGATCATGCCGCTGGAGATGATCGCTTCGTCATCTTTGATGACGCGCTTGGGGTTCTTGAGAATTTCTTTGGCAATGTATTGAGAGAGTTTGGTTTTGATTTCGGCACTCATGGTGTTCACCTTTGTAGAATTGAAAAATTTATTTCGCTGGACTTACATATTTTAATCGTAACTGCTCAGCCACTCCGTCATTGCGAGCGTTCTTTGCGAAGCAATCTCGGTCGCGCGTTGAGATTGCTTCGTCGCACAGAACGCTCCT
>JACRLA010000238.1 GCA_016215145.1 Chloroflexota bacterium | reverse complement strand
CAATTTGCGATCCGAGATAGTGCATCGCCATCGCCGAACATTCAATGTGCCAGCCGGGGAAGCCGTCACCCCACTTCGACGACCATTTTTCTAAACGGTGTTCACCGGCGACTCGCCACAACAAAAAATCATTTGGGTCGTCTTTCGTTTGGTCAATCTCCACGCGGTGAATGCCCGCTTGCAAATCTTCTTGGGCGTGCTTGGAGAGTCGCCCGTAATTTTCAAAGCGCGAGACGTCGTAATACACCGCGCCGTTTTTTTCGTAAGCGAGTCCCTTGCGTTCCAGCTCTTCGATCAACGCCAGCATTTGCGGAATGTGATCGGTGGCTTTGGGGTATTGATGCGCGGACTTGATATTCATCTCCACCAATGCCTCGAGGAAGTCGGTAGTGTAGAAAGAGGCGATCTCCGCCGGAGTTTTTTTTTCGGCGATGGCGGCGGCTAACACTTTGTCCTCGCCCGGCGCAATCGTCAGCGAATCATCCTCTGCCATATGCCCGACGTCGGTGATGTTCATAATCTGCTCAACGGCGTAATCGTTGTATTCCAACACACGGCGGATCAAATCTGCCATCAACCATGTCCGCAAGTTGCCGATGTGAACGTAACGATAGACCGTGGGCCCGCAGACATACATCTTCACGTAATCGGGCGCGATTGATTCAAATTTTTCTTTGGATCGGGTGAGGCTGTTATAGAAATTAATGTCCATGTTAATCTACCACTTGCGCCAACACACTTCCCAACGACTCCACTTCTTGCTTAAACATTTTCACGCCAACGCGTGAGAGAAAAAAGATTGACAGCGTGATGCCGATTGCTTCGACAATGAACACAGCCGAATACGCTTGCGCCGCCGTCAGCCCCAACATGAGCAGACTCGATTGTATCGCTCCTCCGGCAATTGCCGCAGGTCCCTTCGCCACTGCCTGCACCAAAGTCCACGCGCCTACAAAAAGTCCGGTTTGTTGTGATGAGGTCATGTCCATCATCAACGCCACGCCGCCCACGGTGAACAACCCTGATCCGAATCCCAAAGCAGTGATCGCTACACTTAATAAATTTGCCTTCACGCTCAAGGCGGCAACCGCCAGTAGCCCAAAGGCAATCGTCATCAGCCCGCATCCAATCGCCGTGATGATCGGTTTTCCGAATCGCGGGATCAGCCACGCGCCGCCCAAGACCATTCCCAGAATCACGCCGACGCCGAGATAGGCGTTGAAGCGCGCAGTTTCGGCAACGCCCATAGCAAACACTTCACCGCCAAATGGTTCAAGCACTGCGTCTTGCATGAAGAACGAAAACATGCCGAGCAAAAGAAATCCGGCGAACCATCGCGCCTGCGAACTGCGGATCATCAATTGAAGTGACCGCTTGAGATCGTGCGCTTTACGACTCGGTGACGCCGCCTGTGCCGCGCGACCTTCCTGATTAAGTAAAGCGATCACCGCCAGCGCAACGCCCAACCCGGCGCCGATTAAGGTGAGAGTCAAAAATGAATTGAACGAATATGTTTTGAGAATAAACCCGGTGCTGATTCCGGTGAAGATGATGCCAACCATCAACAGAGTCCACACCACGCCCGTTGCGCCGCCGCGTTCTTTCTCACTGGTGAGATCGGTGATCAGTGAGAGATAGGCTGTGCCAGCAACGAAGGTTGAGATTCCCTCGAGCAAGAAAAACAAAAACGC
Organism: Chloroflexota bacterium; assembly: GCA_016215145.1. GTDB lineage: Bacteria > Chloroflexota > Anaerolineae > Anaerolineales > VGOW01 > VGOW01. Next base: position 4,240 of record JACRLA010000238.1, on the reverse strand, counting down.
CAACGAAAAATTAATCGGCGTTTGATTCTGGGCGAGCCACGTCACAACAAAGGGCGAGGCAGCAAGGATGAGCGCAGTTAAGATCGCCCCGCTCAAGGCATAAACCGAGCGACGATAACCGAACACGGTGTGCGAATCCGAATAATGCCCAAACGGTATCGCCACGAGCGCGCCCAGATAATGCCCGCCGCCGACCAGCACGCTCACCGTAAAGAGATCGATGCCCAGTTCAACACGCATCACGCGGTTGACCACGCCGAGAAAGATCACCGAGACCGCGCCCGCCGCAAGTTGAAAAAGACCTAAACGCAAAAGTTGAAATCGATTCATGTTTGGATGTTTAAGGTAGACACGTAGGCAAGTAGACAAGTAGATACGTAACACCAAGCATTCTGTTTACCTGTCTACCTCTTTACCTGTCTACGTGTTTACCTGCTCACTGGTTTCGCCACTTTCATATAAAGCGAATCAAACACGCGCCGATTTAATTCAAAAGCCTGATTCGCTTCGTCTACAATTCTCTGCACGGTCATCTCGTCAACGGGCATCACATCTAACTGCACGCGATAATCATTCTTAAACCTCACATGATCGGGAATGGCAGGGAATTCATAAAACGCCAGTCCATCACCTGACGACAACTTGAATATCTTGGCAACCATGCGCTTCAGCATTTGCCCGCCCGATAAGTCGCCCAGATAACGCGTGTAATGATGTGCCACTAATCCTTCAACCCATTCATTTGAAAGATCGTGCATTCGATTCACATAATCGCTTGTCGCCTCATGCAGTGGCAACGCTCGCCAATTGACATTGCCGTAATAAAAATTCAAATCTTGTTCTAGCGCATGGGTGCGATAGAGCGCCGGGAAATAAATTTTTCCAAACACCGCGTGCATTCGATAACGATCCTGATGCTCCTCTAATGCGGAGTAGATGGAATAGAGTTGCACTAAAAACTCGCGGTAAGATTCTTGCGACAATTGTCCAGAAAAAAACTCGCGAATGAACGGGGCGTTTTCTGCTAAACGGTGAGCGTCTTTTGTGCCTTCTCGTAAACGAACTGATAGCAAGGTAAACATTATTATTCTCCTCCGGAATATTCGGCGAATACTATCGTAACCCTTTGCTAAAAGTAAGTCCCATCTGTTAACTTATTAATTCACCCTAGTTAACTCGTCTACGTATTCCTTTCAAACTCCTCAATTTTCTTCCGCCACTCAACCGGCACGGCGATAGATTTTTCGCTTTGATAATCGTAAGCGACTTGAGTCGTGCGACCCTTTGCCACTTCGTCATCTTTCACGCTCAACAGATATTCGATCTCAAAACTTTTGTTGCCCAGGCGCGAGACTCGCACCGAGACCTCCACACGATCACCAAGTTGCACCGGCTTCTTATACGAGCAGTGCGCTTCGGCGATGATGATGCCCAACTCGTGAAACGGGCGTGACGTATCCCACAACCCGAGCGCGTCGAAATATTGAAAACGTCCCTGCTCCATAAATGTAAAATACTTGGCGTGGTTCACATGCCCAAAGGCATCGAGGTCGGCAAAGCGTACTTCAACAGACGTGCAGAAATGAAATAAAGACATAGAAATTTTGTCGCGGCTTCCTTCGGAATCTCATACGAGATTCATTTAATCGGAGTATAACAGGAACATGAAACGACTCGCCACCACTCTCTCGATCATCCCTTTGATCCTCGCTTGCACTTGCAGCACGATCACGCCGATCACTTCATTCACCCGCGATACCGATGTGCCGCCTTCAACTCCCACACGCGCGGATGCCGCCACTGCGAATCCGCAACCCACAACGAGATCGGCTACCGCAACCCGATCACCGACCTCTACTTCCGTGCCATTATCATTGAGGAAGATCGATCCGCTCCCCACCGATTGCCGCGAATCGCCGCTGGGCTTGCCGATTCAAAACATGATCGAAGTGGCTTACCTGCCAACCGGCTTTTGCTTCAACGGCGAGATCGATCTGTTTGAAAAAGACGGACGACTCTATGTAGTGCAATCACTAAGCGACGAAGCCGCCTTCTTCATCGCCGATGTGACCGACCCGACAAAACCAACGGTGGTTGGCGCGTGGCAGTGGAGTCAATTCACCTACACTGCCGACCTCAAAGCGTTTAAGCAGAACGGCAAAAATTATATCGTGCTGTCGCAACAACGCGCGCGCAGCGTGAACGACGTGTGCGGCATTGAGATTGTAGATGTGACCACGCCTTCCAACCCGACGGTGGTGGGTTATTACAAAGGCAGCACCACCGGAAACATTTCGAATTGGTGCGACGTTCACACCAGCCAAGTGAGCGTAGACTCGAAGGGCGATGGTGCCTACATTTATCTCTCGTCCACCGCGCGCGGCGATTTGCGCGTGATAGACATCCGCGACTTTAACAATGTGCGCGAAGTGAATCACTATACCTATTCGCTCGGCACGAGTCAAAATAATTTCGTCCACGACACCACGATTGTGGGAGATCGAGTGTACGTTGCCTATTGGAGCGCGGGGTTGATCATTTTGGACAAGAAACAAGTTGAAGCGGGGCAGACGGTGACACCGTTGAATCCGTTAGACAGCATCAAGCCATCAGGATTTAAAATCCATCAAGCGTATCCAACGGCAGATGGCAACTTTGTATTTATTCAGGATGAAGTGACGTATAAGCCGCCTTTCAGTCAATTGCGCTTGTACGATATTCGTGATGTAAAGAATCCAAAAGAAGTGTTAAGCATCGCGCTCGAGAATCCTTTTTCATCACCGCACAATATATTGATTGATGGCGATAAACTTTTTGTTGGGTGGTACATGGACGGCGTGCGCGTATTTAAAGTAGATGTGAGTAAACCGGATCAACCTAAAGTTGAACCTGTAGCATATAAAGCAGTGCGCGCCGCGAAAGGCAAAGGCGTGATGGGCAGCGACATCTTTGATGGAATATGGGGTGTGCGTTTACACGAGTGCAACGTGAAGGGCGAGAAGATGACGTGCGTTTATGCCAGTGATCTGACACGCGGGTTGATCATTGTGGCGATGAAGTGATTGACTTTTGTCTGCGTGCCGTGCTACATTTGATCGCAATGAGGTGTGAACTATGGCAGTAAATTACGCTCCTCCGCCAGAAATAATAGAAGAAGTCGAATATCCTGCATCGGATGGCAAACCTATGGGTGAAACCGGTTTTCATATCAAGTTGATCGTGTATGTCGTCAGCCTTTTGGAAACTTATTATCGTCATCGCACGGATGTTTACGTTGGCGGCGATATGTTTGTCTATTACGAAGAGGGCGACCCGCGCCGTTGCTTTGCCCCGGACGTCTTCGTTGCTTTTGGAGTCTCCAACAAGGAACGCCGCTCGTGGTTCACTTGGAAAGAGAACAAAGTCCCCGAAGTGATCTTCGAGTTCACGTCTAAAGAAACGCGCGAAGAAGATTTGTGGACGAAGCGCGGGTTGTATCAATGGCTGGGCGTGAAAGAGTATTTCCTTTTCGATCCCCTCGACGAATATCTTAAACCGTGCTTGCAAGGTTTTCGCCTGACAGACGGCGTATATCAGGCTGTTCCTGAAATCAACTACGGACTACAAAGCGAATCGCTCGGTCTTACTTTAAACGCAAACGGCAATAGGCTGGCACTGACCGAAACTGCGACTGGCAAACGATTGTTGCAGCTCCACGAATTGCAAGAGGCGTATCAATCAGCCGAAAAGGAAATTGAAAAACTGCGCGATGAGTTGGAACGGTTGAAGAAACAAAAATAAAAAGCGAATGGGATTGAGCATATTGCGTATTTCGTATTGCGTATTCCGTTTTATTTTCGCCGCGCTGCTGATCGCCTCATGCGCCACGCCTCAGCCTCCAACTTCTAACGTCCAACTTCCAGCCGCTAACCCGCGCCCGCCAACACTCAAGCCCACCGAAGACACACCTCAACCGCCCACGGCGATTCTTGCGCCCACCACGATCCCAAAAGAAGCGAATGGGAAGATCGTGAAGGCAATATGGGCTGCGGGCGATGCGGTGTTGAAAGAATTTAAAGCCAACGGTGGCGCCGTCTCACCTGCGGTCGCCGAATCGGAAATCAAGTTTGTGCCTCGCTGGTCAACCTCCATCACATTAGACGGCAAAACACATCAACGCTCTTTTTCGTCGCTCGATATTCCGGCGCAGTTCATCGGCGCGCGCGAGTTTAACATCGGCGGCTACCGCGCCCCATACATT
>JACRLA010000237.1 GCA_016215145.1 Chloroflexota bacterium | reverse complement strand
TTACTAATTACTTTTTTCTTGAATCGCCTTCAACTCCGCCTTCAACTTCTCCCTCTCCTTTTTGTATTCGGCTTCAGAGAATTCGGCGTTCTCAAAACCTTCGTCGAGGTCGGCGATCTCGGAGATGAGTTCTTCGCGGCGTTTGGAAATATGTTTCGCGCTCACGGTTGCCACTCGCGGAGTGTTCGCGTTCTTCGTATTCCAGTAATACAGCGCAACAATCGAGAGCGCGAGTCCTAACGCCAGCCCGCCGATGAGGGCGGTGGTGGTGTCGGGGGTTGAAGAAAGAGTGGCGGCATTCGCATTGAGAGTCGGCTTGCCCTTGAGATCGAATTTGATCACATCACCGGCTTTCGCGCCGTTAGAGGTATACGTCCTGAATTTTGTGCCTTGAATATCACGCACGCCCATGTCGGTGAAGCCGCCGCCGCTTAACGTGACGCCAACATCTGGCAGAAGAATGCTGAGGCTGTTGGTGGTGTTGAAAATTTTTTGAGTGAAGGTCAGCGACTCGCTATAGGGCAAAAGGTATTGAGTCACGATCTGATAGTTGCTCGCGCCGGGGCGCACCGCTTGCGTGTCGGCGAAACCGTCGGCGGTGAGCTTGTAACGATCACCGATGTCGCCATCTTCAAATTGCAAATTTTTGTATCCGCCGGGTAATCCAAAATTGAGAGTCGGGTCGCCGGGCTTGGCGGCGGCATACGCCCGATCACCCAAGTTGCTGATCACGTAGAGTTCGCCTACGCTGGCGTTGCCGCTATCAAACTCAAACACAATGTGCATCTGTTCGATCTGCACCGCGCCCGAATCATTCGTCACTTCAAAAATTTGAATCGGCAAGTCGTAAGTCGTTGTGCCGCTGGTCACACTGCCGACATCGGAGACGTAAGTGATGCCGTTGTATTTCGTGCTGAGGATAAACGCGCGCTTATCGTTCATCTTTATGTCGTTGAAGATGAACGAGCCATCGGTTTTGGCGGTGACGGTGATTGACTCGGTCGGTTGAAAATTGTCGAAGATGTTTAAGACGATAGGAAGATCGGTTGGAATTTTTCCGTTCGGCGTGCCGTTACTGATCTTGCCACTCACGCTGCCTTTATCGGTTTGCACAACAGGTGTTACATCGCGTGACAGTGAGCGCACGTAATCAATTGCCGCGCGGCGATCCGATTCGTTGATCGACTCTAATTTGTGCGCCGTCACTTTGCTGATGGATTCAAATAGATCGTTGTTGGATTTTTTGACGATGGTGCTTTGATTCGTGAAATCCACTTTCACTTCGGGGATGCCGCCTTTGCCAGTGGCGGCGTGACAGCTTTGGCAACTTGATTCGTACACCTTGCGACCTGATTCAATTTGATTCGGCGGCGTGCTTAATGTGTAGAGATAAGCGACAAGATTCCACCGCTCTGAATCGGAAAGCGTTTGCCACGGCGGCATGATGCGATCCAAATTGCCATTGGTGATCGCCGCGTACCATTTTTGCGGAGTCGTGGTTCGAGCCAGATCAGGTTTGGTGAAGTTCGGCATCGGAAACGGAATCTGCGCCACGAGTTGACCATCGCCCGCGCCGTTGACTCCGTGACAGCGGGTGCAGTTCTTGGCGTAGATCGCCGCGCCTAAAGTAGGTGAGGGCAACGATGATGGAGAAGCATTGCTCACGTCAACCGGGGTCACTTTAATGTTAGGTATGAGTGGTGCGGCTGTTGGTTGACCGGACGGCGCGAGAGTGCCTTGCACTTGCGGTTTGAATCCGGGTGGCGGGGTGACATCGTCGGCGAGAGAACAGGCGGCGAGGAAGAAGATGAAGGAGAGAGAGAGAAGAAGTTTTTTAATCATGGTGGGGTGTAGGGGCGGGGCTTGCCCCCGCCCAAAAGGGCAACCGCAAGGGTTGCCCCTACGAAATCAAATCAATCTTGCCAAACCCTTTGCAGTTGTGCCCCGCACTTGGCGCAGAACTTGTCGTCGGCGTGGGCGGGTGTGCCGCATTGGGTGCAGAAGATTTTATCGGCGGCGTCACTTTGGGGTGTCTTGCCGTTAGAGGGCAATGGCTTGGCAACTTTTTTGCCGCGCTTGACGGCGATCAGATTTTCAATGTCATCGTCAAGAGTGTTGACGGGCGGCGCAGCCTCTTCGGTCTTGAGCGAGTCGAGGGCGCGCAGAACTTCCACGCCCTTTGTCGTGAGGCGGGCGCGTTGTTCTTTGTAATCGTCGTCGTTCATCTTGCCCGTCTCGTGATCGAAATCCACGTCGCGCAGTTCGATCAAGATCGCCTCGCGTTGGGCAAAGAGATCATCGGCGTGAGTCTTTTCGGCTTCCACGCCGCTCATCTTCTCGATGAGCGGGCGGGCGACAAAGGCGGCGACTAAAATGAAAAGAGCGAGGGAGGTGAAAATAAATCCGAGGTCCATGATGAAGGAGTAATTAGTAAATAGTAATTAGTAATTGGTTTTGTCGTCCCATGCAGCTTAGTGCTTTGTGTATGTCGGTTACAAAAACAAAATTACTAATTACCAATTACTTCAATAAAGGTTCTACAATTTGAGATAAGTCCTTGCTCGTCGTCGGTCCCACAATCACTTTGATCAACTGTCCTTGCTTGTCAATCACAAAGGTTTCCGGCACGCCTTTGATGCGATAGGCTTGCGACATTTTTGTTCCTAGATCGGGTCCCATGGGATACGTGATGTTGAACTTTTTGATATATGCCAACGCTTCTTTCTCGGTGTCCACGTAATCTGCGCCGAGCATGACCACGCCTTTATCTTTGTAGGCTTTGTGGAATGCTTCGAGGTCGGCGGCTTCTTCTTCGCACGGCTTGCACCACGATGCCCAGAAATTTAACACGACGACTTTGCCGCGCAGAGATTGGAGCGAAATTTGTTTGCCGTTAAATGTATTGAGCGTGAAGTCGGGCGCAGAGCCGGTTGACACTTGCCCTTGCTGAACTTGAATCAGTTTAACGGCGATCATGCCGAGCAGCGCCACAAGCACGCTGGCGGCGGCGACCCAACCGAGTATGCGTTTGATATTGGTGGGAGGAGATTGGGGAGTGGAGATGGGAGATTCCATTTTGGTAATTAGTAATTGGTAATTGGAGATTGGAGTTTGAAGTTTTAAGTTTCGTTTGTCATTGTTTCATTCTTCATTGTTCATTGGTGATCTTCGCTTCGCTAATTCTTTCTCTAACTTCTTAGCGTAATCGTCTTCCTCATTCTCAGGTGACGCCGCCGTGGGTGCGGCTGCTACTTTCATTCGCGCGTTACGCATGTAGAAAACG
>JACRLA010000236.1 GCA_016215145.1 Chloroflexota bacterium | reverse complement strand
GGCGTAGACAAGCCAACCACTGATCAACCATTATGGAAGACGCAAACTACCAACACGCGCAAAGGCGCAGACACTTGGCGCTGTAAAGAATGTCACGGTTGGGACTACAAAGGCAAAGACGGCGCGTACGGCTCCGGCTCGCATAAGACCGGCTTCGTCGGCATCTTCGCCGCTCACAGCAAGAGTGCAACCGAGATCGTCGCGATCCTCAAAGGCAGCACCAAGCCCGATCATGATTTCTCGAAAGTGCTGGACAACCAATCGCTGATCGACTTGGCTTTGTTCATAACGAAGGCACAGATTGACGCCGCCGAACTGGTGAACGCCGACAAGACTCCCAAAGGCAATGCGGCAGCGGGCAAACCCCAATACGAAAAAGTCTGCATCAACTGTCATGGACCAAACGGCAACGCCATCAACTTCGGCAGTCTCGCCGAGTTGGAGTTCGCAGGGCATGTCGCCGCCGACAACCCGTGGGAATTTCTGCACAAGATTCGCTTTGGGCAACCGGGTTGGCCCATGCCATCGGGAATCACTAACGAATGGACATCGCAAGATTTCGCCAACGTTTTAGCTTACGGGCAAACCTTGTCGAAGGCTCCAGCTTTGAGCGGTGGCGGACCCCTGTACGATGCGTGGTGGGAAGCAATTGGCGCAGAGAAGCCGACGACGGATCAACCGTTATGGAAGACGCAGACCACTAACACGCGCAAGGGTGCAGACACTTGGCGCTGCAAGGAGTGTCACGGTTGGGATTACAAAGGTGTGAAGGGCGCTTACGGCTCCGGCTCACATAAGACCGGCTTCGTTGGAATCCTGGACTCCGCTTCCAAATCCACCGACGATTTGACGGCGTGGCTCACCGGCAAGAAGAATCCCAATCACGATTTTTCGAAACAACTGAATGATGTGCAGGTCAAAGCGCTGGTAGTGTTTATTCAAAAAGAACTTACCGATACCGCTCCTTTCATCAATGCTGATAAGACCATCAAGGGCGGCGATCCGGCGAAGGGCAAGACCAAGTTCAACGCCACTTGCGCCGCGTGTCATGGTCAAGACGGCAAGAAGATCAACTTTGGCGATCAAACCACTCCGGAATATGTCGGCACAGTCGCCGCCGATAATCCGTGGGAGTTCTTCCACAAAGTTTCTTTGGGTCAGCCAGGCGAACCCATGCCTGCCGGCATTGCGATGGGCTGGTCAATTGAAGATCGAATCAATGTAATGGCTTACGCACAAACGCTGCCGACGAAGTAAGGATGAAGTCAGAAGGATGAAGGATGAAATTGAATTCATCCTTCATCCTCAACACTTCATCACTTATCAAGAAAATGACACTCTCATCAATGACAACACGCTTATTCCAATCTCGGTTGTGGCGTTCGTTTTTCCGGCACGGTTTGCCCAACAACCCACTGGATCGTTCGTTGACAATGACCAGCAACATCTTTTTTCATTTGCATCCGGTCAAAGTCAGTTACAAGAGTCTAAGGTGGTCGTACTCATTCGGGTTAGGGATCATCTCGGCGATCCTCTTCGGCATCTTGGTATGGACGGGCGTGCTGTTAATGTTTTACTACGTGCCATCGGTGGAACGGGCCTATCCGACGATGAAGGAGATTCAGTTGTCGGTACCGCTCGGCGATCTCACGCGCAACGTGCATCGCTGGTCGGCGCACGCTATGGTACTGGCGGTGATCTTACACATGGCGCGAGTCTTTTACACCGGCGCTTACAAACCGCCGCGCGAATTTAATTGGATCGTCGGCGTGATGTTGCTCTTGCTGACACTCGGCGCGAGCTTCACCGGGTATCTTCTGCCGTGGGATCAACTGGCGTATTGGGCGATCACCGTCGGCACCAACATCGCCAGCTACGCGCCAGTGGCGGGTGATGTCACGCGGGAGATGTTGTTAGGCGGAACAGAGGTCGGGCAGAATGCTCTTATCCGTTTTTATACTTTGCATATTGCCGTTCTACCGTTGATGATCGCCCTGCTTGTTTCACTGCATGTGTGGCGCGTGCGTAAAGACGGCGGGCTGGCGGCGAATGAGTCGGATCGTTAACCTTCTATGACAAACCCAACACCCGTCACCGATGAAATTTTTCCTCAGAACAGCGGCAAGACCTACACGCTCGTCGAGCTGATGCGCGGCGAGAGTCCGATGGTCGGCAAAGGACCCGAGGACACCGTCTTCTCTTTTCCGATAGTGCTGTTGTGGGAGATCGTGTTAACGCTCGGCGTAGGGCTGGCGATTTTATTGTTCTCGCTGGTGAAGCAAGCGCCGCTGGAAGAGATCGCCAACCCGCTCATCACCACTGACCCGGCGAAAGCCCCGTGGTACTTCGTCGGTTTGCAAGAGCTGCGATCCTTGTTCTGTTCTTGGTTGCGCTGCCATATATTGATCACTCTCGCGTCAGCGTTGGCGTGTGGTTTTCATCGGCGCGCGGTAAACGGATCGTTGGATGGACAACGCTGTATACACTGGTCGTCATGCCAGCCTACATACTGTTGGACAACCGTTTTAGCTTACGCGAACTACTGCGCGATGCCATGCCGCAATGGGTGGCGCAAGGGTTACTGCCGGCAGCGATCATCGCTGTGCTTGTGGCATTACCGGCGCTGGTCGTGTGGCGATTGAGAGGCGATGTCCGCGAAATGATGTTGGTGTTGTTCACGGTGATGTTTGTCTCTGCCGTCGTCTTCACCGTGAGTGGTTTTTTATTTCGTGGTCCGGGCTTCAAGTTGTATCTCCCTTGGCAAATGCCGCCGGGATACAACCCGTGGGACGGATTGTAATTGCTGATTTCTAAATGGAGCAGACGCATGATGACTCATACAAAGACACAACAAAAAGTCTCGCGCCGCGAATTTCTGGGTTGGATGTGGGGCGCTTCACTGGTTGGGCTGTTTGGGCAAACGGCAGTAGGGTTGTTTCAGTTTTTCAAGCCGCGCACCGAAGCCGGTGCTTTTGGCGGACAAATAGTTGCCGGCGCCCCCGATGAATTCAAACCCGGTACGGTTAGCCATATTCGACAGGGGCGATTCTTTATTTCACGTTTGGAAGATGGAGGAGTGTTGGCATTGTGGCAGCGCTGCACCCATTTGGGCTGCACCGTTCCGTGGCGAGAAGACGAAGGTCAATTCCATTGCCCGTGCCACAGTTCACTTTTCAATGTGAAAGGTGAAGTAACCGGCGGACCCGCGCCCCGTCCGTTGGATATTTTTCCTGTGAGTTTGAAAGACGGCAAATTGGTGGTGGATACGAGTCATCCCACCACGCGCGAAAAGTTTGAGGCTTCGCAAGCGTTCTATCTTAAGTGAGGCGTTGTGATGCGATCACGAGAAAACTACACACCCTTTGTAACGACCGGCTTCGGTTTAACACTGGCGATCCTGCTCGTCTTTCAAGTTTACATTGTGCGCGAACCGTCGCGCATTCAAGTTGTCGAGTCGGCAGATCGGGCGGAGGCGGTGAAAGCCGGACGCGATTTGTACGCCGACAACTGTGTCGCCTGTCACGGGGCCACTGGTGAAGGGAAAGCAGGTCCCGCTCTTAATTCAAGCGAACTTCTCAAAATGACAGCCGATCAAACATTTTTTAGTTTGATCCGCAGCGGCATACCCGGCACGGTGATGCCGGCGTGGGGACAGACCTTCGGGGGACCCTTCACCGATGAGCAAGTGACTCAACTTGTGGCGTTTGTTCGCGCCTGGGAACCGACCGCGCCGCAGATTATACCGGTGGTGATCGCACCCGATCCGGTTCGTGGCGCGACGATCTTTGCCAACACCTGCTTCACCTGTCACGGCGAAAATGGTAAAGGCACAACACGCGCTCCGGCGTTAAACGATTTAACGCGGCTCAAAGAATTCGACGACTTGTGGTATCGCAACACGATCTCGCGCGGACGACCGGCAAAGGGCATGCCCACCTGGGGCACGGTGCTGTCGCCGATGCAGATCAACGACGTGGTGGCGCTGCTCGCCGCCTGGCGGCAAGGTCAAACAATTGCGCCCGCCGCTGTCTCTAACACAAAACATCTCAGCAACGCGCTATTCGCCTTGCGACAATTCGATTCACTTGATGCCGTATTCTATTTGAGCGCGGCTTCATCTCAAGCAGATGCTTCAAAGGCAAAAGAGATTCGCGCCGTGATAGATCTGATAAAAGCAAATCACCTATTCGAAGCAGAGTCACGGCTCATTGCTCTGCTGCCGCCAACCGAGATGGGCAAAGAACTTTACGAGTCCAACTGCGCTCCCTGTCATGAGTCCGATGGCAGCGGCGGGCTTGGCAAGAGATTGCTGAACAACAAATTCATCCAATCCAAGAGTGATAAAGAGTTGGTATCTTTCATTTTAACCGGGCGGAAAGGAACAGCGATGAACGGTTTCCAAAATATTATTGGCGAGGATGAATTGATCAACGTTGTCGCCTTGATGCGCGTTTGGCAGAAGTAGAGGCGTCAAAGTGGAATGATGTCTCAAAAAGATTAAGGCCCTTCACTCGCCGACGGCGGCGGCGTGCCAATAATTTCCACGCGCGTGCCGCCGGGCCACGGCGCTTCTATTTTCCCCGGCATATATTCTACCGGCGGCGCTGTCCAACGGAAAAACCATTTCGCCGCTTCGGGGGTGGCATTCAAACATCCGGCGGAACGCGGACGACCAAAATCGTTGTGCCAATACGTCGAATGAATCGCCGCCCCGCCGCCGGAGAATAACGAGACCCAGCCCACACCCGGCAGATCATAACCATCCGGCGCAACGCCGCCCGACATGTGCACTGTAATAAACTTTCCCCAGATCGGTTGCTTAGCACCCAACGTGATGTTTCGTTTTAATTCGCCATTCGATTCAAAGTAGGCTTTGCCCGAAGCGAAGCGCGCGCGATACACTTCGGTTTTTCCTTCGTAAGCCGAGAGCCAGTGTGTGTCGAGGTCGGCAACCACGCGCTTATCGGCGGCGTCAGGCGAGATCGGCGTGATCTCGTCGGGCGTGATGATACGCAAGTGCCGCCCGTCAATCCAAAAACCATTTGGCTTTTCTTCGTCGAACAGGTGATACCACAACACGCCGTTCACCGTTTGCAGTTTATTAACTTTGAAAGTTGAACTGTAATAGAGACGGTAAACAATTTTTGATTTGGTGTCGGTTGACTCGTAAGCTTCAGTGAATGGCACAAACACTTCGCCGAAGAGTCCGTTGAGCGGCAGTGTGGTGACGGGCGTTTGTAATTCATTCTTCACCGGCTGCACCCACGACGAATGAAGATAGCCGCCTTCGATCTCGAACCACACATTATTATGAATGAACGGTTTGCCTTCGCCGACGATGGCGCGATAGAGGGTGACGACCTCATCGCGTTTTTTAGTTCCGACAAGATCGGTGATCCAACGCGGACGTTTCATCAAGCGTAAGCCATCAACCGTCACTCGCCCTAATGCCCCGGCGGATGCCGCCACTGAATCGGTGGGCGACAGGATCGGCAAGGCGGCAGCCCCGAGGGCGATGGAACTTAATTTCAGAAAATCGCGGCGGCTAAATTTTTTGTTCATTCAAAACCAACTCGAACACTTCTACGGTTTCGCTTTTGCCCTTCACTTGTTTTGCGCCAAGCGATTCCATTTGCGATCCATGAACTCTCACCTCGTCCACGCCGCCGATCAAAATTTGTCCGGCTTTGGCTAAACTTTGCAAACGTTGTGCCGTGTTCACCGCATCGCCAATCGCCGTGTAATCGAGTCGTTTGTGCGATCCAATGCTGCCCACCACCGCTTCGCCGGTGTTAACGCCAATGCCCAATCCCAGATCCGGCAGCCCCTGCGCTTGCCACTTGAGACGCAGTTGATCGAATGCCGACTGCATCTCTCTGGCGCAGGTTAGGGCGCGACCCACATCATCATCATGATCCAATGGCGCGCCGAAGATCGCCATCAGCCCATCGCCCAAAAATTTGTCTACCGTGCCATCGAATTTAAAAACGATGTCGGTCATGGTCGCCAGATATTCGTTGAGCAGTGTGACGACTTTCTCCGGTGATAATTTTTCTGATAATGCCGTAAAGCCGCGAATGTCGGCGAACACGATGCTGATCTTTCGTCGTTCACCTTCTGCCTTGAGACCGCCGTGCGCCAAAATTTGCTGCGCTACTTGATGCGAGACATAACGCCCTAACAAATCTTTGACCCGCGCTTCTTCTTGTTGGTGCTGTTCGATCTCCAATCCGGCACGATGCACGACATAACCTAACACGGCGAAGGTCAGGGCAAAACCTAGCCCCAGCATCACGGTGACGGTGAGACGGGTGTCGGCGATCAACACCTGCATTTCAGTTAATGGTTCGTCCACTAACACCACGTAGGTTATGCCTTTGATGGTGATGGGTGCGGCAAAATGTAAAAAGGAATCCGAGTCGACACCTACCACGCGGCGGCTTACCTTGCCAGAGGCAAAGGCTTCGGCGACTTCCGGCATGGTAGAAATTTGTCCCAGCGATTCCGAATCGCTCGAACCAATAATCACCCTTTGACTATCCACCACGTCTAATCGCAACAAGCCGCTGTTCGTTGTCTCCTGCACTACCAACTGTTGTAGTGGGGTTGCGCTTCGTAACGCTTCTGTTGTATGGGCAATCGTGACTCCCGGATTCTCAATTTGATGTCCTAAATGTTCCACCAAACGTGCCACGCGTTCACTGGCAGAGTTGGTGGCGCTGCGAATATAGTTCTCGCGCTCCAAATTGGTAAGGGCGATGCCGATAACAATAGTAACAATGGAAGCGGCGATAAGCCCACGCGAAAAGAAGCGGGCAAGAAGTAAATGGTGAGGACGATCAAAAATAATTTGCGTGTTCATGGCTACACCTAGCATCATATCTAATCTGTTTGAGGTTCTCTACCGCCTAATAGCGTAAAGAGGGATAGGCAAAATGGCTGCTTCGCATAGAAAATTCACAGGCTCACCCTTGCCGGTGAGCCTGTGAAGTGAAAGGGAAACTGTGAAGGCTACGCGCCGGGTTTTGTTAGAGTTGTTCCGTGACAACCACCGGCACCCGCGCCAACGCCGCTGCCCATCTGGGTGATCATCAGTT
>JACRLA010000303.1 GCA_016215145.1 Chloroflexota bacterium | reverse complement strand
TCGGGTCGGCGTCACCGGCATCAGCGTGACGGATTAAGTAAAGGAACATAAGGGTATAAAGGAAATAAGGGAGATAAGGGAAACGTAAGCAGAAAATAGTTTGGGTTTAGAAAAAAGTTGACTGCGGATTAGAGTGAGTCTCCCTCTGTTCTCCTGGGGTGAGCAGTCCCTTCGTTTCCTTTGCTTCCCCTGTTTCCCGCTTTTTTTTCACTTCCTTTGTTTCCTTTGCTTCCCCTGTTCCCCGCCTTTTTTTCATTTCCTTTTTTAATGCCTTCCATCTCTTCCCCAACTTCTTGCTCGCTTTTGGAAATTGTTTTCGCAATTCAAATGCGTGTTGGGCGTAGCGTTGAGCGATCTCACCCATAGCAAAAATTGTTTGCGGCGTGAGTTGCTTGCTGTGCTTCTCCACCAACGTCCGCAAGCGTGGCATGGCGTCGTGCGCGTCTTGGTGCGCCCCCAAAATATCTTGCACGATCACAAATCGCGCGATTAAGTCTTGTGCCGCTTCGCCATAGAGTTCAGAAAAAAATTCGACGGCGTAGCGCAAACGCTTCACGATCACAAATCGTGCGATTAAGTCTTGTGCCGCTTCGCCATACAGATCGGAAAAAAATTCGACGGCGTAGCGCAAACGCTTCACCCGGATGCGGACGCCGTGATATTCCTCTGGCGAAGATTCAAGGGTGACGCTATCAGCCGCTTTTTGGAATCGTTTCCAGCGCGCGGCGATCAACGGTGGCGCCGACTCTACCGCGCGGGCTTTTGCCTCCACCCGATTCATCGCGCCGCGCTTTAGCAATTCGGTCAGAATGCGAATCAGTTGGCGATAACGTTTTGAGTCGAAAGCCTCTAACAGTTTTGCCTGCGCCTGTTCGCGTTCTGCGACCAGAACATTGATCAACGAGCGATCTTGAGTCCACTCGCTCAACTGAGTGATCTGCACGTCTAGGTCACGCACCTCGCCTAATGTTTGAGCGATCCATTTCAATTCATCGCGCATTTGCACAAAGCGCGGGGAGAGGATCGATCCAAAGAGGCTCATCGCCGCGCGCAAGCGGCGAGTCGCCACGCGCATGTCATGGATAGATTCCGAGTCTTCGCCCAAGCGGGCGAGGGGTTCGCGCGCGAGAAAGGCGATGAAGTGTTTCCGCATCACAGCAAAGGCGGCGTCACCGAGAGAGGAGCCAGAATCAATAATCAATGATCCGAGATCGAGAGTGAAGGTCGGGTTGTAATTCCCCAACATCATCCCCGTGCCGAACTTGGAAGCAGAGGCGGGCTGCAAGTTGCAGGCGGCGCGCATTTCATCCACGAACGGTTGAAGCTTCTTGATCATGTTGGGCTTCATCTCGATCTCAACGCGAGTCAACTTTTCTCGTTTCTCGCCGACGAGGATCGTCGTGTCGTCCAGAGTCACTTCGCCCAACCGCACCGAGGGCTTCAAACCTTCGGGCGGATTCAAAAGTAGATCGAATGATTTGCGATGAGTCTGCACGTCGAACATCGGGCGCAAAATGTACGACCCTGTCACAAGCCGCACACGATCACTGACCGCGCCTTTTTGTTGCTTGAAACTCTCAAGGTCTTTAAGACCTTGAAGGTTTATGAGTTGCGTGATCTCGCGCCGTGATCGCAGACCGGGGATTGCGGTTGGCGATCTAAACGCTTTCATCGTCGCTTCGATCTCGTCGCCATGCTGACGCACGCGCAGAGCGTAGCCCGTGCGATGACAACGCCAGTCGTCGGTGTCGTAGTAAGTATCCGTTAGGTTGTCGGTTGAAGAGGGGGAGACGGTGACACCTGAATCTGAAGCGCGGGCGAGCAGCCAGCGCTCAATCGCCTTGAGATCGTTTGCGTCGAATTGCCATTCTACTTCTTGATGATCGGTCATTGTATTTAAAAACCCGCTTTCTCAAAGAAAGCGGGTTTTTGAGTTAAGGCAGCAACAACAACTTGCCCGTCGTGAGTCGTCCTTCAAGATCACGGTGTGCTTGCGCCGCATCGGCGAGTTTATAGGTGCCGTGTATTTTTGATTTCATCGCGCCCGAGTCAACCCAGTTGAACACCTCGCTGGCGCGGCGCAAAAGTGATTCTCGATCTGCAATGTGGTGGAACAACAATGGGCGCGTGAGGAAGAGCGAGCCGCGCTGCGCGCCAAGCGAATTTGGATCCACCATCGGCGCGAGACCGCTGGCTGAACCATACAACACCATCATGCCGCGTTGGCGCAAACAATTCATACTGTTCTCAAATGTGTCTTTGCCGACTGCGTCATACACAACGTCCACGCCCACGTTATTAGTGAGTCGTTTAACTTCGGACACAAAATCTTGTTGCGTGTAAAGAATCACTTCGTCTGCTCCGGCTTCACGCGCCAGTTTGGCTTTGGCTTCGGTAGAAACGGTGGCGATGATTCGCGCGCCGAGTCGTTTGGCGGTTTGAGTGAGCAACAGCCCCACGCCGCCCGCCGCCGCATGAATGAGGACGGTGTCACCTTGTTTGATCGGGTAGGTGTCCTTCACCAAATAATGTACAGTCATCCCTTGAAGCATCGCCGCCGCTGCAAGGTGATCGTCGAGATTTTTTGGAAGCGGGATCAAACGCGCGGCGGGCGCGGCGATGTATTCGGCATAGCTGCCGTTCACGCCGACGAACCCCACGCGATCACCTTTCTTGAAACCTTCAACCCCTGCGGCTGCCGACTCGACCACGCCCACACCCTCGCTGCCCGGAATGAACGGTAGAGGCATGGGGTATCGCCCAAGCCGATGATAGATTTCGATGAAGTTGACTCCGACAGCAGTGAGTTTGACTAACACTTCGCCCGCTTTAAGTTCGGGCGTGGGCAGGTCTTCGTACTTCAACATTTCGGGACCGCCGTTTTGCGAAACACGAATAGCTTTCATAAACTCTCCTCCTGAAAAAAAATTTAATTGCGGCGCATGACGCGCACGATGAGATACAAGCCCGCCGCGATCAGAAACACGGGCCACACATAATTAAGATATTGCAACCACACCTCTTGCCCAATTGCCAACGCCCCGCCGATGACGGCTAACACGGCTGCCGGGATGATCGCCCACATCATGCGCGTCAAAATAAAAACTAAACCAAAGGTGAGGGCGAGACCTAAGAAAAAAATTCCGCCCGACATAGCTTCGCGCGTGGGCAGCGCGGCGACGAGGGCGATGGTGAGCAGCACTCCGCCCGGAATGATCGCCCACCAATAATCTCGGCGCACAAGATACACCGCCCAAAAACTTAAACTCAATCCGCCCATAAACACCGCGCCCGTCCATCGTCCCGACGTTTCGGGCAACGCGCCTTCCAAGAATGCCGTTGCGGCGAGACTCAACAACACAAACGCCGGGATGAGCGCCCACCA
>JACRLA010000302.1 GCA_016215145.1 Chloroflexota bacterium | reverse complement strand
GCGTTTGCGTAACTCTGCCACCGCTTCTTCATTCGTGGCATCACACGCCAGATGAAAACCGCCGAGACCTTTGATGGCGATGATCTTTCCTTGACTCAAAATCTTTTGAGCAGCATCAATTGGATCAAGAGATTGGAGATTGGAGATTAGAGATTGGAATCTCCAATCTCCAATCTCCAATAGTCGCCGCTCAGGAACTTTTTCGGCAAGGAAACATTGTTGCCGTTAAAGGTCTGGGCGGTTTTCATCTGGCGTGTGATGCCACGAATGAAGAAGCGGTGGCAGAGTTACGCAAACGCAAAGGACGAATTGATAAACCGTTTGCGTTGATGATGCCTGATGTTGAAACGGTTGAACATTATTGTCACGTCTCATCGGAAGAACGCGCGCTACTTGAATCGCGCCAGCGACCTATTGTGCTGTTGCAAAAACGTGACGCCGCCTCTCCCGCAATTGCCGACTCTGTCGCGCCCCGCCAACACACGCTCGGCGTGATGCTGCCCTACACGCCACTTCATCATTTGCTAATGGCAGATGGCTATTTGCTATCCGCAATTCGCTATCCGCCATCCGCCATCCGCCATCGGCTATCCGCTCTTGTAATGACCAGTGGAAATTTTTCCGAAGAGCCTATCGCCACGCGCAACGACGACGCCCTGACTCGACTCGCGCCGCTCGCCGATGCTTTCCTTTTGCATGATCGTGACATTCACACTCGCGTTGATGACTCTATCGTCAGAGTGATCACTACCGACTCAATCTCCAACCCCACTCCGCTTCGCTACGGGGGCAAACGTCCCCAATCTCTAATTACCAATTACCAATTACTCCCCCTCCGTCGCTCGCGCGGTTATGCGCCCTACCCTGTCAAACTTCCGTTCAACGTGCCGCCGCTTCTCGCCGTCGGCGGCGAATTAAAAAATACATTTTGCGTCGCCCGCTATCACTACGCTTTTTTGAGCCATCACATCGGCGACATGGAAAACCTCGAAACGCTCAAATCGTTTGAAGATGGCGTGACGCATTTTCAAAATTTGTTCCGCATCCATCCCGAAATCATCGCCCACGATCTTCACCCCGATTATTTATCCACTCGTTACGCAACACGCATCACTCGCCACGCATCACGCATTCCTGTTCAACATCACCACGCCCACATCGCCTCGTGCCTGGCAGAGAATAATCACACAGGTGATCGAAGCGTGATCGGCGTCGCCTTAGATGGAACGGGATTCGGCAGTGACGGCAACATCTGGGGCGGCGAATTCCTAATTGCTAATTACAAATCGTTTGATCGCGTCGCCCATCTCGCTTACATCCCTCTACCCGGCGGTGACGCCGCCACCCGCAAACCGGCTCGCGTTGCCTTTTCACATCTTCTCGCCGCCAACATCGCGCTCGATCTTGATCTTCCATCTGTTGCCGCGTTATCACCTACCGAACAAAACATCATCGCCAAACAAATCGCCAACAAGATTAACTCACCGCTCACCTCAAGCATGGGGCGTTTGTTTGACGCGGTGGCTTCGATCATCGGCGTGCGGCAAGACGTGAACTACGAAGGACAAGCGGCGATTGAACTTGAAGCGATGACCGATCCAGATGAGACGGGCGTTTACAGTTTCGAAGTAGAGCAAGATGGCATCTTGCTCAACGCAGTCATTCAATCGGTGGTCAACGACTTCCGCGCGCGCCTGCCGACTCCAATTATCGCCGCCCGATTCCACAACGGAGTCGCCGCCATGATTCGTGACGTGTGCCTCCGCCTGCGCGAGCAACAGGCGATTAATCAAGTGGCATTAAGCGGCGGCGTGTTTCAGAACATCACACTGCTTAAAAAAACGTTGAAACTATTACACAACGCGAACTTTGAAGTTTTGACTCATCATCTCGTCCCGCCCAACGACGGCGGCATTGCATTAGGACAGGCGGTGATAGCAAGTTATCAGTAATTAGTAAATGGTAATTACCAATTACTAATTACAAATTACTGATCACTACCAATTATGTGCTTAGGAATCCCCGGCAAAGTAACAGAACTCTACGAAGCAAACGGCATGAAGATGGGCAAAGTGGATTTCGGCGGCGTGGTGAAAGAGGCTTGCCTTGAATACTTGCCTGAGATTGAAGTCGGCGATTACACCATCGTCCACGTCGGATTCGGCATCAGCCAACTCGACGAAGAGGCGATTACACCATCGTCCACGTCGGCTTTGGCATCAGCCAACTCGACGAAGAGGAAGCGCATGAGACGCTGAAGCTGTTGAGGGAGTTGGATATGATCGCCGCTGAATTGCCTGAGCTTAACGATAGAGCGACATAGCCATGACGAAGCCGGAATTTACGCAAAACACGTCCGCGTCATTGCGAGGAGCGTTCTTCGCGGAGCGGAACGAAGCAATCTCAAGCTGCAACCGAGATTGCTTCGTAAAGAACACTCGCAATGACGTTAGCGGCTTAATGTGCGTAAGTCCCTGCCTGATAAAAATTTCTGTGAATGAGGTGCGCCATGAAATACATTGACGAATATCGCGACGAAAAAGTTACGCGCGGATTGCTCGACGAGATCGGGCGCATTGTCACGCGCGAATGGAAACTCATGGAAGTGTGCGGCGGGCAAACGCACTCGATCCTCAAGAGCGGACTCGATCAACTTCTGCCGCCACAGATCGAACTCATTCACGGACCCGGCTGCCCGGTGTGTGTGACGCCGCTTGAATTAATTGACAAAGCGATTGCGCTCGCGCAACGCTCGAACGTAATCTTTGTCTCCTACGGCGACATGCTGCGCGTGCCGGGGTCGGAACGCGATCTATTCAGCGTCAGAGCGGCTGGCGGGGATGTGCGAATCGTTTATTCGCCGCTCGATTCATTAAAGATCGCCAAAGAGAATCCTGATAAGACTATCGTCTTCTTCGGCATTGGCTTCGAGACCACTGCGCCCGCCAACGCAATGGCGGTTGCCCAAGCGAAACGGCAAGGCATCAAAAATTTTGCCATGCTGGTCTCGCACGTCACCGTGCCACCGGCGATCTCGGCGTTGCTCGAATCGCCCGACGTGCGCGTGGATGGATTCTTGGCGGCGGGTCACGTTTGCACAATAATGGGTTATTGGGAATACGAACCGTTGGTGAAAAAATATAACGTGCCTGTCGTCGTCACCGGCTTTGAACCTGTTGATATTGTTCACGGCGTGTTGATGTGCGTCAAACAATTAGAAGAGGGTCGGGCCGAAGTAGAAAATGCTTACGCGAGATCGGTGCGGCGTGAAGGCAACGAACCGGCGCAAGCGATCATCAACGAAGTCTTTGAACCGTGTGATCGTCCGTGGCGCGGAATCGGAGTCATCCCGCAGAGCGGCTACAAGTTCCGCGAAGCATATACCTACTACGACGCCGAGCAACGCTTCCCCGATATTCAAACGATTGCCACCAAGGAATCGAGTCTGTGCATCAGTGGTCAAGTGCTGCAAGGGTTGAAGAAGCCGAATCAATGTCCGGCGTTTGGAAAAGAATGCACGCCGCAAATGCCGCTCGGCGCGACGATGGTTTCATCCGAAGGCGCGTGCGCGGCGTATTATCGTTATGCACGATTCGCCAAAACAGCACTTCAGGATTTAACACAAAAGTCAAATACTGTCATTCCGAGCGAAGCGAGGAATCTCTAGGACAGCACAGAGATTCCTCGCGGAACACCACCGCTCGGAATGACACTCCCACAAAATGTCTCTCCAACTTTCTTCCTGGACTTGCCCTCTCCCTCTTCGCAATTACCCCACCGTGGTGATGGGTCACGGCAGTGGCGGCAAAATGATGAGCGATCTCATTCAACATCTCTTCGCGCCGTTACTCAAAAATGATCTGCTCGATCAACTCGGCGACTCAACAGTCATCGGCTTATCGCAAATCGCAAATGGCAATTCACCTTCCAATCTGCGTCTCGCTTTCACTACTGACTCTTTTGTGATCAGCCCGCTCATTTTTCCGGGCGGCGATATTGGTGAGTTGGCAGTCAATGGAACGGTAAACGATTTAGCGATGAGTGGAGCTAAGCCATTATTCCTCAGCGCGGGATTTATTTTGGAAGAGGGATTGCCAATGGAGACTCTCGGACGGATCGCCGCTTCTGTTGCCGCCGCCTGCCGCGCGGCTAACGTTCAACTGGTGGCGGGCGACACCAAAGTGGTCAACAAAGGTCACGGTGATGGACTCTACATTAACACCTCAGGCATTGGTGTGATCTCTGCTGACATCAACATCGCGCCCAACCGCGCCCAAGTCGGTGACGCCATCATCGTCAGTGGCACGATGGGCGATCATGGAATGGCGATCATGTCGGTGCGCGAAGGGCTCGAATTTGAAACGCAAATTAAAAGTGATACCGCGCCGTTGAACGGACTCGTTGAGGCGATGTTGGCGGCGTCACCTGAGATTCATTGTTTGCGCGACGCCACACGCGGCGGGCTTGCCGCCGTGCTCAACGAATTAGCGTCGGCATCCAATGTCGGAATCGAATTTGATGAGAGGAAAATTCCCGTTCGCCAAGAAGTTCACGCCGCGTGTGAGATGTTGGGTCTCGATCCGTTTTACGTGGCGAATGAGGGAAAGTTGGTGGCGATGGTTCCCGCCGCCGAGTCGGAATCAGTGTTGGCGGCGATGCGCGCGCATCCATTAGGCAAAGAGGCGGCGCGCATCGGTTCAGTCGTGGAGGATCATCATGGTTTGGTAGTGGCTCGCACCGCCATCGGCGGCTCGCGCGTGGTAGACTTGCCTGCGGGGGAACTGCTTCCAAGAATTTGTTGAGGAAACTGTTTGGCAGTCTCTAAGGACTCATGTAAAAACAAGTTCCCGAATCTCACCGCCACACCTGACAGGTCTTGCCTAATTGAACGCTTGCCGAATTGTAAACAGACCTGTCAGGTGTTGTTGAAACACGAAAGTTATTTTTACACGACTCCATAGTTCGGGTCCGTGAGGTCGAAGGTTCAAATCCTTTCGCCCCGACACTAAAACCCCTCCACAGAAATTTCGTGAAGGGGTCTTGTTTTAATCGGCATCCTCTGACTTCAACGCGCCGCGCGCGATGCGTTGGTGCAGATGCTCGGGCCATTGCGTCACATCTTCGGAGGGATAGATCGCCAGCGCGGGACCATTTTGTTTAAAAAGATCGGATGTGCGG
>JACRLA010000070.1 GCA_016215145.1 Chloroflexota bacterium | reverse complement strand
TGCGGCGGCTTGGTGTATGGCGACGGGGCGAACATGAACGCGATGGTGGGCGTGGCGCGTCCGGGCGATTTAGGTTTTGATGTGATGCACTACAACTTGCACAAAACTTTTTCCACACCACACGGCGGCGGCGGACCCGGCAGTGGGCCCGTCGGCGTCTCCGACAAGTTAAAAGAATTTCTGCCCGCGCCGTTAGTTGACATTGTGGACGAAGGTGATGATGACGAGCCGCCGCTCTATGGTTTCGTCACGCCAAAGAAATCTATCGGACGAGTCAAATCGTTCAACGGTCAATTCGGGATGCACGTCCGCGCTTATACTTACATTCGGGTGCATGGCGCATCGGGCTTGCGCGAAAATTCTGAGATGGCGGTGTTGAATGCCAACTACTTGTTGGCGAAATTGCGCGGCGCGTATCATCTGGCTTACGATCGTGTATGCAAGCACGAATTTGTCTTGGAAGGTCACTGGAGCGATGCGCCCGAAGTTCACGCCCTCGACATCAGCAAACGTTTGTTAGATTTTGGCATTCACCCGCCGACAAATTATTTTCCGTTGATTGTTAAAGAAGCGTTGATGATCGAACCGACGGAAACGGAATCCAAAGAGATGTTAGATCGTTTTGCCGACGTGATGCTGACCATTGCCAAAGAAGCGCACGAGAGTCCGGATGTGCTGAAGACCGCGCCGCATAACACGCCCGTTGCTCGCATGGACGAAGTGAGGGCGGCGAAGGAGTTGGTGTTGTGTTGTAGACCGATACCGGGATAAAAAATCCAAAATCCCAAATTCCAAAAACCCAAAAACCCAAACGCGCTGAGTTGAAAGACTTGGCGCGTTTTGTTTATTGGGAGTTACCGGAAATAGACTGGAGTGTTGTAGTTGTGGCAGTCTAATCCGCTGCGCTCGGGATCAGGAAACTGCCCGCAAGCGCAGCGGATTAGAAAACTGTCCCTCACACCACTCCGAAATTGCAAAGAGCCTTCAATGAGACGCTCCACCGGAGCGTCTCTACTTTTTAACCAAACACCCATCTAACTCACTTGACCTGTGTGATAGAATTTTTTTATCTCACCCGCCCAAACCCTTCGGGTCTTTAAGACCCGAAGGGTTTTATTCAAGGAAAGGCAGACTCGCCATGATCAAAAAACTTTACCCCATACTCGTTCTGGTTTTGATCGTTACGCTCGGCGTGTCTGCCTGTCAGGCGAAACCGCAAAGCACCGAAGCCCCGCGCGGACTCTCTCTGCCGCAAAGCCCGTTGCTCGCCATGTTAGAACGCAAGTCGGGTCTCATCACGTATGTCGGCGATGACGGCAACATTTACGTCGTCAACCAAAGCGGCACCAACCCGCTGCAAATTACTAAAGACGCAAAACTCACGCAGGCAAACTTCCGCCGTTATTTTTTTCCGACGTGGTCGCACGACAGCAAATCCGTCGCCTTCTATTCGGTCAGCGCCAAGAATCAAGCCGATCTCAAATCGTCTATCTTCACCGTGGGCAGTGACGGCAAAAATTTAGTCGAAACCTTCACCAGCAACGCCCGCTTGCCCGTTTACCTCTCGTGGTCGCCCGACTCAAAATCGCTCTCGTTCATCACCAGCACCGATGGCAGCAATTCGATGATGCTCAGCACCGTGCCGTCATCGGGCGGCACGGCTCAAACAGTGGATGTCGGCAGCCCCTATTATTGGGATTGGCAGCCGGACAGCAGAGGGATTTTGATCCACACCGGCGGCGCGACGGAACAAGATAAATCGGCGCGACTCTCTTTCTTAAGTTTAACCGACGGCGTGGTCGAAGACCGACTCGGCCTCAGCCCATCCTTTTTTCAGACTCCCGATCTCTCTCCCGATGGCAGCCAAATGATTCTGGCTACGAACCAAGATGGCAAGAAGTCTATTGTGTTAGCCGATAGGACGGGCAGGGTGCAGAAGACGATTGAAGAGGTCGCCGGTTCTGCCGCCTTCAGTTGGTCGCCCGATGGCAAGCGCGTTGCTTATATTGCCAGCACGCAAGCGCAAAACATCGTGCGCGGCAAACTTAATTTTTACGATGTGGCTAAAGGCACAAAGGTCACAGCCGATCAAGATAAAATCTCCGCTTTCTTTTGGTCACCCGATAGCAAGCAAGCCGTTTACTTTGCCATCGTGCAAGAGCCGGTGACGACGCCCACGCCAAGCAAAGGCACGCCTGCCCCGACTCCCGAAGATCAACCAGCCCCCGAAACGCAGCTGTATCTCAAGATGTATATCACCGACGTGACGAGCGGCAGAAGCACCCTGTTGGCGCGTTTTGTTCCCACGCGAGATTTCTTTCAATTGATTCAGTTCTTCGATCAGTATGCGCGCTCCGGAACCATCTGGGCACCCGATGGGCAGAATTTAGTTGTCGCCGCGCAGATGAGCGATTCGCAAGGTGTGTTTCTTGTGCCGTCATCGGGCAACACCGAGCCGCGCTTCTTGCAAGGCGGGGCAATGGCGTTTTGGTCGTGGAAGTAAAAAGAGAAACGAAGGAAGAAGGTAAACAGGGAAACAAAAAAGAGCCGAAGTGGTATCGGCTCTTTTTATTTAACTCACGCGCGTCATTGCGAGGAGCGTTCTTTGCGACGAAGAAATCTCAAGGCCTGACCGAGATTGCTTCGTGAAGAACACTCGCAATGACGGTGACCTTACTTCCTCGAACTACCTCTCGCGCGCGGTTTGCTTTTCACTTTCTCGTGACCATTGCCATTGGCTTTGGCGATGATCGGCGCGGTGAGGGCAGGGACGCCGCTCGGAGTCATCACTTGATGATGCGGCAGCAACTGCGCCACCATTGACGGCAACCCTTCGGGTATATGTTCACCGCGCGCGTTGGATGCTTTGCGTGTGCTCTCGACGATCTCTACCAACTCTTTGCTGTTCAAGTCGCTGCGTTCTAACAGCGCGTTCACCACGGCATGAACTTCGTTGGCGTGTTCGCGCAATAACTGTTCCACTTGCGCTTCGAGATTCTTCCAGTATTGTTCCACGCGATCTTTATCGCCCGACATGCGGCGCGATCCATCCAGACTCATCGAATTCGGTTCCTCGACGGGAGGACCGAACATGCCGGAGTAATACAACACCCAAAAGCGTTGGCGAATGTTGGCGTAGTCGCCGCCCACGCTTTGGAACGGTTCGCCGAAGAAAACAATTTCAGAAGCGCGACCCGCCATAGAAACCATGATGTCTAAAATGTGACGCCGCAGAGGAACGATGTGCCACTCTTTAGTATCAACCGGCAACACGTAACCATAAGCGCCGCCGCGTCGGATGATCGAGACGCGCACAATGCGTTGATCGGGCATCAAGTAATGTTGGGCAACGGCGTGACCCGCTTCGTGATACGCCAGCACCTTGCGTTGATCTTCTTCCATCTCTTCAATCGGACTCTCAATGCCGAAGTATTGTTCTTGGAAGGCGAGATCAATATCGCGTTGGGCAACTTTGTTCTTGTGCGCGAACAAAGCAATACGCACCGCGTCTTTGGTGATGGCAGACATGATGCGCGCCGGAGTCGCGCCGTTAGTGTCGGCGACAATCGCCTCAATGTCTACCGTTTCGTCGTGAGCGATCTTGCTCAGATAATACGAAATGATCTCACGTCGTCCGGCTTTATCCGGCGGGCTGACTTCCAATGAACGATCAAAACGTCCGGGGCGAGTTAATGCCGGGTCTAACACATCGGGGCGGTTAGTGGAACCCATGTAGAGCACATGCCAATTGCGAATCGGCGGCTTCTTTCCGATGAGTCGGTATAACCGTGCTTGCCATTTCTCGTTGCGGCTTTGCTCGCCGATGCCGTCCATCTCATACAACAAACGAGTCAACGATCCACTGCCGCCGCCCATGCCGCCCATCATCCCGCCCATGCCGCCGCCACCCATCACGCTGCCGCGGCTGGCGCCGACGGCGTCAATCTCGTCAATGTAGGCAATGCACGCGCCATACTCACGCGCCAAATTTTTCGCCTTGCCGCAAAACTGGATCATCTTCAACACATCCACACCCCAGAACATGGCGCGGAAACCGGAACCTTCGATAGACATGAAAGCGATGCCGGCTTCGCCCGCCATACATTTTGCCAACATGGTCTTGCCCGTGCCGGGAGGACCGTAAAGCAAAAGTCCGTTGATGAAGTTGCCGCCCATCTTTTGAAACTGTGAGCGATCCGAGAGAAGTGAAATCCACTCTTTGACCAACTTCACTAACATCTTCTGACCTTTGTAGTCAGCCAGCGTTAATGATTTAGGATCGCCCGGCAAAATGATTTCGGTTTTGGATCGCGACATGAACCAGAAGATCGCCACGAACTGCATAATGGCGAAGAACAACGCGAACACAATTTGAAAAGCAAATTGCAGCGCTAACAACACGGCGTTCAACACGTCGGCGTCGAGATACGACCAGATGGCGATGCCGATGATCAACGCCCACAGCCAGGTCGCTTTCACAAAACGGAAGACGCGGTTATACCAGCGTCCGCGTCGTTCCATTAATTCATTTGTTGGTTTTGCTTTGGGTCGCGGCGTTTCAACGGCGGGAGGGGTTGCCGTTGGCGCTTTCGAGCCGAGCCAGTTGCCACGCGAGGACTTGCTTTCACTCATACCAGTCTCCAATTAGCTACGTTAATAAAGTGAGCACATGTAACTACCCAGCCGCTTCGTCATTGCGAGCGTTCTTTGCGAAGCAATCTTGGTCGCGCTTTGAGATTGCTTTGCGAAGCACTCGCAATGACGCCTGAGCAGTCACGAGCATAGTGTATCTCAATTTAAAGAACGCAACATAAACTCTCATTGACTTTTCATATCCAAATGTGAGTCGTCATTAATGCTAATGATGTGGATTTGTCCGTTTTCAATGCGGAGACGGGCGACGGCGGTGTTGCCGAAGTGAATCCATACCGGCGTGTCTAACGGCAATCCCAAAAGATGCTCAAGATAAATTCCTAACAGCCCGCCATGACTCACGATGGCGATGGTCTGCCCGTGATGCCCTTGGAGTATTTCATTGAAGGCTGTCGCCGCGCGGTTGCTTACCTGAAGGCGGCTTTCTCCACCGGGTGCTCCATCCAGTCGCCAATTGATGTGTGGTTGATTTTTAATTTCCTCATCAACCTCTGCTCCCATTTTTCCTGTCCAGTTGCCGAAACTTCTTTCCATCAAACGCTCGTCAAACGTGATCGGCAGATCGTGCGGCTCGGCAACGATCTTCGCCGTTTCGCTTGCGCGCGAAAGCGGCGAGCTATAAAACGCATCGAAGTCAATGTCCTGCAACTTGCGAGCGAGCTTCCGCGCTTGTTCACGTCCGGTGTCATCCAACGGCGCATCGGCTTGCCCCTGCACGCGCCCTTCGGCGTTCCAGGTGGAGCGACCGTGACGGATGAGATACAAAAGAGTCATCGGATTTAAATATCGTGATGCGTGATTCGTGAAGTGCATTTCACGAATCACGCATCACCCCTTCGGGTCACGCATTCCTTTTCTTTGGAAACCGACTCAACACCCCCGCCGCTTCGGGGGCGCGGACGTTGCCACCTGAAGCTTTGATCGCCGCTTCGATCTCTGTTTGCGTTTTCGCTTTCGTCTTGGCAAAGACCTCACCCGCGCTTTGAGCTATTGTGATCGCCGTGCCTTCTTTGATGTAAGCCAGATTAAGATACGCTTGCCCAGATCGGAATCCATCGGTGTCAATCGAACAGCACGTCACCTCACCGATCACTTCGCCTTTGTCGTTGAACACCGGGTCACCGTTGTGCGCCATGCGCCCGGCTTTGTTGTTGAATCGGAATCGCACCACTTCGCTCTTGTGATTCTTCTCTTGCGCCAAAAACGCCTTGCGCCCGATGAAGAACGGTTTGTGAGTCTTCACGTAACTCTCAAACCCGGCATCGCCCACGCCCAAATTCAAATGCCCCGCCATCTCATCGCCATACAATGGCAACCCCGCTTCAGTGCGAAGCGAATCGCGCGCGGCGAGTCCGCATGGCTTCATGCCCAGAGGTGTGCCGACCTTCATCAACGCATTCCACAATTCAACGGCGCGCTCAGGATGAACAAATAATTCAAAGCCCATTTGTTCACCCGTATAACCTGTTCGCGCCACAATCAGATCGAAGCCGCCGACGATGGCACGACATAATTCAGTGCGTTTGAGTTTAGTAATTAGTAATTTGTAATTGGGGTCAACACCGAGCGCCAACAAAATCTCGCGCGCCTTCGGACCTTGCACCGCAATATCCACGCGCTGATCGTTTCCCGATTTTGCGTCGCGCAAGTTGCGGAGAGTCACTTTGTTTCGCGCGGGCGCGGTGGCGGCTGGATGATCCGAATCGATCAACACCTCGCCGTTTTTCGCGGCGTTGATCCACGCCCAATCTTTATCGTCGTTGCTGGCATTGACCACGATCAAGAAATGATCTTTCGCCAAGCAATAAAAATAACAATCGTCAATCACATGCGCGTCGGGCGCGAGAAATTGTGAATACATACTCTCGCCCACTTTCAACGCGCTCACTTCATTCGTCGTCACACAATCCAAGAACGCCGCCGCGCCTTCACCCTTCGCGTCCCACACACCCATATGGCTTACGTCGAAGAGTCCGGCAACGTTGCGCGTCGCTTGATGTTCCTCTAACACACCCGTGTATTGCACCGGCATCTCCCAACCGGCAAACGGAACCATGCGTCCGCCCAATGCTTTATGTGTTTCGTTCAAGCCAGTCTTTTTGATCGGCGCGTCGGTGGGCTCGTTCCAAATGAATCTTGGTAATTGGGAATTGGTAACTGGTAATTGACCGATGAAAAAAGGTTTTGCCGCCGAGGCCGCCTCACCTTTTGTCTTGGGGAGACTCTTCACCGCTTTCCCGTCGCGCACGATCACCACACCCGGACAAATTCATTTCGATTCTTGCGGGTGAGAACGGCTTCGTACTTCTTATTTGTCACGCTAATTTCTGTCGCTTGCGACGCGCCGTTCTTCAAGGCATACACGTCGTTGCTCGTCGCCCAATTTAAAAATTCGTCAACGCGCTCGCCCAGTATTTCAACCGCCTCAAATTTCCCCTTCGCCGCTTTGTCGTCTACATAATAGAAGTGTGGATAGCCGTGCTTGCTTGGTTTGAAATCAATGCCAACCGACTGCGCCAGATCACGAATCTTAACTTTGGCGTCGTTGAACGAATCGAAATCAACTTTGGCGCGATACACATTGCCTTTGCGCCCGCTATACGAATACGGCGCGCAGGCTTTGAGAACCTGCGCCATATACGCCGCGAGTTGATCAATATGTTTTTCGGTGAAGCCGCGCTGCGTAATCCACGGCGTGCCGAACCGCAAGCCCGAAGGGTTGAGCGCGGACTTATCGCCGGGGATGGTGTTGCGATTGACCACGACTCCGGCGATGTCGAGGATGCGCGCCGCCAGATCACCCATCAAGGGGACGCCGTCAGCGCTGACGACTGACTTGCAATCTAAGTTGAACAGGTGTGACTCGGTTCCCCCAAACGGAATCTTGAACCCGTGCTTCTTCATCTGATCGGCGAAGCGCGCGGCGTTCTTCACGACTTGCTTCTGCAATTTTTTATATTCGGTAGTTTGCGCGAGTTTAAATGCCAGAGCCAATCCGGCGAAGACGTTGACGTGAGGACCACCTTGCTCGCCCGGAAACACAGCGCGATCAATTTTCTTGGCGATGCTGCCGTCGGTGGTGAGGATGCACGCGCCGCGAGGTCCGTTTAAAGTTTTGTGCGTGGTGAATGAAACAACGTGAGCGTAACCCATCGGTGAAGGATACACACCGGCGACGATCAACCCCGCGACGTGCGCCATATCGGCGAGTAACAACGCCCCCACCGAGTCGGCGATTTGACGGAAGCGTTTAAAATCTGCCGCCCAAGGGTAAGACGAGTAGCCGACGATGATCATCTTCGGCTTATGTTCTTTGGCGAGACGTTCCACTTCGTCCATGTCAATGCGTTCGGTTTGCGGATTAATGGTGTAAGGGACAATGTTGTAATACTTTCCACTGCGGTTGACGGCAGCACCGTGTGAGAGGTGCCCGCCGAAAAGAAGATTCATTCCCATCACCGTATCACCTGGATTTACCAGCGCGTGATACACCGCGTTGTTGGCGGGACCGCCGGAGAGGGCTTGCACGTTGACGTAAATCTGATCGGCGGTGACGCCGTTGGCGGCAAAGGCTTCGGCGCAGCGACGACGGGCAAGCGATTCGACGACGTCGGCATACTCCACGCCTTTGTAGTAGCGCGGGTCGGCGTAACGGCGATAGTTGCCCAGTCGCTTCTCGTAATCAAAAAGTTCATCGTCGTTCATCCAACGTAGTTCATCATCGGGATAGCCTTCGGCGTAGAGGTTGTGGAAGTTTGTGCCGAGTGATTCGAGAACGGCGCGCGGCGCGGTG
>JACRLA010000293.1 GCA_016215145.1 Chloroflexota bacterium | reverse complement strand
GAAAAACTTTTCGACGCGGTGTATCTGAGCAAAACGCTCGTCGCTTTCATTTTGCTTTGCTTCTTAAGCAGCGCCGTCTACATCATCAACGACATCGCCGACATTAAAAAAGATCAACTGCATCCCAAGAAAAAATTCCGCCCAATCCCGGCAGGCATTCTTTCAACGAATGTCGCTCTCGTCGCCGCAGTCGTCTTGCTCCTCGTCGCCTTCGGCGGCTCGCTCGTTCTCGATTCACTTCCACACGCCCTCGCCCCCGGTTTGTTCCCTCTGGCATTGTTCTATTTCATCCTCAACGTGTTGTACAGCTTTTGGTTAAAGAATGTCGTCATCCTCGATACGCTCATCGTCGCCGCAGGCTTTATCATTCGCGTCACTGCGGGCGCGGTCTTGGTAGACGCTCGCCGATTCTCCCCTTGGCTGTATGTCTGCATGACTCTGCTCGCGCTCTTCATCGTCTTGGGCAAACGCCGACGCGAGATCACTCTGCTCGCCAACCAAGCCGATTCGCATCGCGCTGTTCTGGCAAATTACAACTTGCCGTTCATTGATCAGATGATCGGCGTCGTCAGCACCAGCACCATCATCGCCTATTCGTTTTACACATTCTCCGCCGAGAACCTGCCCAAGAGCCACGCCATGATGCTGACCATCCCCTTCGTCTTATACGGCATCTTCCGTTATCTCTATCTCATTCACGTCAAGAACGAAGGCGGCGCGCCCGATGAACTCGTCTTCAAAGATCGTCCGTTATTGTTCAACTTCATCTTGTGGGGCATCGCCGCCGTAAGTGTGCTCTATCTTCTTAAGTGATCACCGCAACGGCTTCCGGCAAGATCATCCTGTTCGGCGAACATGCAGTAGTCTATCAACGTCCGGCGATAGCCGTTCCCGTTTCGCAAGTGCAAGCGCGCGTCACGATCAAAAAAACAAAACAACCCCTCACCATTGACGCGCAGGATCAACGTCGCAAAATTTCTTACACTGATCTACGGGATGATGATCCACTCAAAGCGATCATCCGCCTCACCCTAACCTCATTCAAGGTGACGCCGCCACACGCTACCCTCACCCTCCACTCCACCATCCCCATCGCCAGCGGACTCGGCAGTGGCGCCGCAGTCTCCACCGCCATCGCCCGCGCGCTCGCAAAATACTTCAAACGCGACCTCGACTCAGCGGCAATCTCGTCGCTCGTCTACGAAGTAGAAAAAATTCATCACGGCACGCCCTCCGGAATTGACAACACTGTAATCGCTTACAGCAAGCCCGTATATTTTGTGCGCGGTCAACCCATTGAAACCTTCAACGTCGCCCAACCTTTTCGCATCGCCATCGCCGACACCGGAATCCAAAGCCCGACCAAGATCGCCGTCGGCGACGTGCGCGCCGCGTGGGAAGCAGACAAAGATCGCTACGAAAAAATTTTTGACGGATGTGGCGGGATCGCCCAACACGCCCGCAAATTAATTAAAGAGGGGCAACCTGATCAACTTGGATCGTTGATGAATGAAAATCACGAACTCCTGCGCCAGATGGGAGTCTCCTGCCGCGAGTTAGACGATCTGGTGGATGCCGCCACACGCGCGGGAGCCTTCGGCGCAAAACTTTCCGGCGGCGGGCGCGGCGGCAACATGATCGCGCTTGTCAACGAATCAAACGAAAGCAGAGTGCGTGAAGCGTTGATGGGCGCGGGAGCGAAACGGGTTTTGATAACTGAGGTGAATCGTGATACGTGATTTAATTTCACGCATCACGCATCACGAAAATATGTCACTCCTCTTTCTTAAACTGGGCGGCTCCCTCATCACCAACAAAAACCGCGATCAAACTGTTTTGCCCGACGTGTTAAATCGACTCGCGCAAGAAATTGCCGACGCGCTTAAAA
Organism: Chloroflexota bacterium; assembly: GCA_016215145.1. GTDB lineage: Bacteria > Chloroflexota > Anaerolineae > Anaerolineales > VGOW01 > VGOW01. The sequence continues at coordinate 3,910 of JACRLA010000293.1, read as the reverse complement.
CCAAACCGGATCTGCGTTTGCTCATCGGGCATGGGTCGGGGTCATTCGGTCATACCGAAGGCAAAAAACATGGCACGCGCCAAGGCGTAACAACTCCCGAGCAATGGTTGGGCTATGCTGATGTGGCACAAGTCGCGGCGAAACTTAATCGTCACGTCTTTGACGCGCTCCGCAAGGCGGGCATCGCGGCGATAAACTTTCCGCCATCGGCATCGGCAATTTGCAGAGACGGGGTCATCACCTCAATGGCGGTAACGCCGATCCTCAACGCCCTTGATCACCGACTCGTTCCATTGGTAATGGGTGATGTGGCAATAGACGAAGTAAGAGGCGGCACCATTATTTCAACCGAAGATGTGTTTCGTTTTCTTGCGCCGCAACTCAAGCCACAGGAAATTTTGTTGGCAGGCATCGAGCGCGGCGCGTTGACTCATTATCCAAATGGCGACGTGATATCGTTAATCACTTCAAGTAACATCAACAGCATTCGCCCAATGCTTCACGGTTCGCTCGCGCCCGACGTAACCGGCGGCATGGAAGCGAAAGTTTTGGAGATGCTGTCGCTCGCGCAGACGATGGAGGGATTAACGATCAGGATTTTTTCGGGCGTGGAATCCGGGTCGGTGGAAAAATTCTTGGTCGGGGCGGGCATCGGCGGCAGCACCGTGAGTATATAGACACGACTACCCTCCCGAAGGTTCTGAAACCTTCGGGAGGGTGATTGGGTTGTGCAAGTCAAGATTATCTGCTAAATTATCCTCACCATGGAACCGAAGATGAGAGAGATTCCAGATATTGTCGTTGGGCGTTTGCCGGTGTATTTGCGCGCGCTGTCGCGCATGATCCACGAAGGGCAGCAGGTCACGTCGTCAAAAGAGTTAGGCGAGCGGCTCGGAATCAGTTCGGCGCAAATTCGCAAAGACCTTTCGCACTTCGGCGAGTTCGGCAAACAAGGAACGGGCTACCAGATTCAATACTTGGTGGAGCAACTTCAACGCATACTCAAAGTGAAAGAGGAATGGAAGGTGGCGTTGATCGGCGTGGGCGATATTGGTCACGCGCTGACGCATTACAACGGCTTCGTCAATCGCGGCTTCCGCATTGTGGCTCTGTTCGACAGCGATCCAAAAAAGATCGGTTCGCTCGTCAACGGACTGATTGTGATTGACGCGGCGAAACTGGTGGATGAGATTCGCGCGCGTGGATTGAAGGTTGCCATGCTCGCCGTGCCAGCCGAGAAAGCGCAAGAAGTTGCTAACAAATTAGTTGAAGCGGGGATCGAAGGAATTTTAAATTACGCGCCGATCAATCTCTCGGTGCCGCCGAATGTCCGCGTGCAGCATATTGACCCTGTGATCCATTTGCAGCGGATGACGTTTTACATTAATTCGTAGGGGCAACCCTTGCGGTTGCACATTTGGGCAAGGGCAAACCTTGCGGTTGCACAAGTGGGCAAGGGCAAGCCTTGCCCCTACATTTTTTCTATCTTCACCCTCAACACCCTCTGCGTTTGCCGACTCACCTTCGCCCGTTCCGATAACCTGTAGCCGCACACCCACAACACAGTGTCGCCGTCAACCAAAAGCGGAAGCCGATCCCGATCTTCCATCGGGATTTTTTGGTTGATCATGAAGTCGGAGAGCTTGATCGTTTTGCCGTTCATACCCAACGGTTCAAAACGATCTCCGGCGCGGCGTGTGCGAAGAATCAACGAATCAAACGATCCATCGAGATAGGCAACAGATGAGTCGGCGTTTGAGGCGATCTCATCTAACGACCACGCATCCAAAACTGTTGCCGTGATCTGCCAGTTGTTAAACGGGATGGGTTGGTTAAGTGATAAAGGAATTTGAAAGGAAATGGGGGAAAGAACGGAAAGGGTTTGCCAATCGCAAATTTTCAAGATCGATCCGCTGACGCGCACACACAAACCTGCCAGTAGATCAGCGGTTCCCCCGGACTGCGCCGAGGCGATCCAGCGCGCGGCTTTGTCAATCGGGACGAAGTCTACATCGCGCGTATCACATCGCAATTGTTGAACGGCTTGGCGCAGTAAAGCACGTTGCAAGGCAAGAGGCATTGCGCGCCACTTCGCCAGATCAAACGCCACAAGATCAGAATCGGCTGGGGAGATAGTGACGGCATCCCACGCAGTTTGAATCACGCCTTGCAAAAGATCGTAATCGCCACTTGAGATTTCGGCGACGCGGCACAGGATTTCACGGATGTTCGGGTTATAAGTTTCAAGTATCGGCAGGAGTTCGTGGCGGAGACGATTTCGATAATAAGTTGTGTCGGTGTTGGTCGAATCGATTCGTGGTTGCAGGTTATGTTGAAGGCAATAGGCTTCGATCTCTTTGCGCGCAACATTAAGCAAAGGTCTGATGATCCCATTGTTCACTGCCCACTGGTTACTGCTTTTGGGCAACATGCCGCGCAAGCCGCCCACTCCCGATCCGCGAAGGAAGTGCATCAACACGGTTTCAGCTTGATCGTCGGCGTTGTGGGCGACGGCAACAACGTTGCCCAGCCGCGCAAAAAATTCGTAGCGCGCTCTGCGCCCGGCTTCTTCGATGGAAAGTTTATTTTCGCGGGCAAACGATTCGACATTCACTCGTTCAACGGTGCAAGGCACATTCCAAGAGGCGGCGGCGCGGGCGACAAAGTCCGAGTCGGCATCCGCATCGGGTCGAAGTTGATGGTTAAGGTGAGCGGCGCGCAGGTGTAGATCGTATTCATCACGCAGACGAGTCAACAAATGCAGCAGGGTTAGGCTATCGGGTCCGCCCGATACGCCAATCAATACATGTTGACCGTGATCGAGCAAAGAATATCTTTGGATGAAAGAGTGAACGGCGGCGAGGAGCATCAAAAAAAGATTATAGTATAATCGTTTGAGATTTCATAAGCGTTCAGTCTTCAGCAAATTGCTGACGCTGGACGCTTATTATTGGAGAGCTTCTTGGCATCAAGTCCACTCGACTGGCTGTTCGGCATGTTTTCGCTCGATATCGGAATCGATCTCGGCACTGCCAACACGCTGGTTAATGTTCGCAATAAAGGCATCGTCATCAACGAACCGTCGTGGGTGGTGATTGATAAAAAAACTCGCCGCCCGATATCCATTGGCGCCGAGGCAAAAGAGTTGGCGGGTCGCACCCCGGCAAACATCATCGCCGTCCGCCCCATCCGCGATGGCGTGATCTCGGAATTTGAGATCACGCAAAGTATGTTGGAATACTTCATCAATAAAGCCCACGAACAAAGCATCGTGCCGATCCCGCGCCCGCGCGTGGTGATCGGGATTCCATCCGGTGTGACCGAAGTGGAAAAACGCGCCGTGTATGATGCCGCCTTGGCGGCGGGAGCGCGTGAGGCATATTTGATCGAAGAACCCACTGCGGCGGCGATTGGCGCGGGCTTGCAGATCGGTGAATCGCGCGGCTCGATGATCGTGGATATTGGCGGCGGCACTACCGAAGTGGCGATCTTTTCGATGGGCGGCATTGTGGTGAGTCGTTCGTTGCGCGTGGCGGGCGATGAGATGGATCAAGACATAACGACTTACGCCCGCAACAAATACAATTTGTTGATCGGCGAGCGCATGGCAGAGCGGGCGAAGATCGCCGTTGGCTCCGCCTATCCGATGCGCGAGGAGAAGACGTTCACCATTCGCGGACGAAATTTAGTGACGGGTTTGCCGGAAGGCGTAGAAGTTTCTTCGATTGAATTACGCGAAGCGCTTTCGCCATCGGTGCAAACGATTGTAGATATTTTGAAAGATGCCATTGACGAAGCCCCGCCGGAGATCGTCGCCGACTTAATGGAAACCGGCATCTGCATGGCGGGCGGCGGATCGCAATTGCAAGGTCTGGTTGAACGCTTGACCGACGAGTTGAAAGTGCGCGTG
>JACRLA010000133.1 GCA_016215145.1 Chloroflexota bacterium | reverse complement strand
GAACGGCGGCAGCCCCGGCGATCAGCGGCAATAAACAGTTTGCCGCCGCACCGGCGATCACGATTGATGTCGCCAAAAAATACAGCGCGACGTTCAAGATGGTGAAGGGTGGCGAGTTTGTAATCGATCTCTACGCCGACAAAGCGCCGACCACCGTGAACAGTTTTGTTTTTCTGGCGCGACAAAAATATTTTGACGGCGTGACGTTTCATCGCGTGCTAGAAGGTTTTATGGCGCAAGGCGGCGACCCCAGCGGCACCGGCGGGAGCGGTCCGGGGTATCAATTTAAAAACGAAGACAGCGATCTCAAATTTGATAAAGCTGGTGTGGTGGCGATGGCAAACGCCGGACGTGACACGAATGGCAGTCAGTTCTTCATCACGTTTGCAGCAACGCCCTCTCTCAATGGCGGCTATACTATTTTTGGTCAAGTCGTGAGCGGCATGGATGTGGTCAATGGCATCACGCGCCGTGACCCGAATACGAATCCAACTTTCAAAGGCGATGCGATTGAAAGCGTGACGATCACTGAAAAGTAACCTGCTCGAAATTTTTACGGAATACGGAATACGCGATACGTCGTATTCCGTATTCCGTATTCCGTTTATGACCTCTCTCTCTAAAAACAATTCTCGTTTTCACTACGCCTTCGTCATCGCTGCCGTCACCTTTTTTGCGTTGCTCGTCGGCGCAGGTACGCGCAATGTCTCTACGGTTTTAATTGCGCCGCTCGAAAAAGAATTTGCTTGGTCACGTTCCAACATTTCATTTGCCGTCGCCATTAGCATTTTGTGGTTTGGCTTAGGCGCGCCCCTTGCTGGTTCACTCGTGGATCGTTTCGGCGCGAAGCGCGTGATGCTCGTCGGTTTGAGTCTCATCGCTTCGGGTCTGGCGCTGATGCTTGGCATGACCGAGTTGTGGATGTTCCATTTGTTGTGGGGCACCATCGTCGGCATCGGCACGGGCATGATGGCGAATGTGTTGGGCGCGACGATTGCCCATAAATGGTTCAACACCCATCGTGGCATGATCGTCGGATTATTTGGCGCAACTTCGGCGGCAGGACAATTGATCTTTCTTCCACTGCTGATCAACTTAACCGTCTCACAAGGGTGGCGCGGAGCTTTGACAGTGGTGGCGATCATCGTGGCTTCTGCCTTGATTCCGGTTCTGCTGTTTATGCGTGATGATCCCGCGCAGGTGAAGACGTTGCCTTATGGCAGCGATGGCACACGCGCGACGGCTGACACCGTGCTTGTGGGTCGTCGCACTTCGTTGCGCGAAGCACTCGGCACGCGCGACTTTTGGTTGTTGGCGATCAGTTTTTTTATTTGCGGTTACACCACCAATGGACTCATCGGCACACACTTGTTGCCGCACGCGACTGAACACGGTTTCAGCCCCAATGTGACGGCGAGCGCTTTAGCGATGATGGGCATCATGAACATCATCGGCACAATGGCATCGGGTTGGTTGAGTGATCGATTCGACAATCGCAAATTACTTGCGGCGTATTACGGTATGCGCGCCTGCGCCATACTTGCCTTGCCCTTCATCGGCGATACGCCGAGCTTGGTGATGTTCGCTATGTTGTATGGTCTCGATTGGGTCGCCACCGTGCCGCCTACAGTGAACTTAACCGCCATGCGTTTCGGGCGCGGATCGCTTGGCACGTTGTACGGTTGGATTTTTTGCTCGCACATGATCGGCGCGGCGTTGGCGGCTTACTTGGGCGGCGTGATGCGCGAAGCGTTTGGCGATTACACGTTGGCATTTTATTCTGCGGCGTTGCTCGGCTTCATGGCGGCGGCATTCTCGATGAGCGTCTCCTCGCGCGAGCGGATGCGGGAGATGACTGCGGTGGCGGGGGATTGAGAAAAAAAAGACCGACGCGGTTTCCGAAACCGCGTCGGTCTTGTAAACACATTTGTTGACGTGTAGAGACGACCCGATGGGTCGTCTCATTGGTTAACCACAAAACAAATCTGTGTTTGTAAATAGAGACGCGCCAACGGCGCGTCTCTACAAAGGTTAATGCAGTCCATATTCTATCGGGTCATGTAAAGGTTTCATCCCAATCAACGCCCCCGTCACCCACGACGGCGCGGGCTTATTGTATTCCACCGTCATGTCTTGACATTGCAAATCTAAAATCGTGCCGTCCATCGCGCCATAGAGATAACGCATCGTTTGCCCCATATCGCGCGCGTCGCTCTTGGCATCTACGCAATGTTGGTTGTAACCCCAATAGTCGCCCAACTTTAATAACGTCAACCCTTCTTCGATTCGTTTACGCGCCAGATCGAGTCCGCCTTCGTTTGGCATGAATGATTTTTCCGGCGGGTCGTTGTAAGCAATGCCGTGATGAAATGGATCGGCCGTGCCAACCACAACGGCATCACGGGCGATAGCTTTTAATTCTTCGATACCCGGCAACAGGTGCGGACGCCCACCGGCGAGATAAGGATAACGCGCAAACAGTTGAGGCGGCTTCACACCGCGTCGTTTGATCTCTTCCTGCCACAAGAAAATAAAATTCAACAGCGAAAATTCATTTTGCCAATCGGCACGCCCCTTCAGCCCTTCACCTTGAACACCCCACGATTCTTCTTTCGTCACGTCCGCGCCTTGCGCCACGCGCATACGAGCCTCTTGTAGGTCTTGAGTCAGCGCGTGCAACACGCCAATCGCCAGCACACGATCCGCGCCGCTATCGAGGCAAGCGTGAACGGCGGCGGCGATGTGATGCCCACATTTTTCTAAACCGATGTGAGGGAAGATGATCGCCCCACGCTCGCGCAGAGTCGGCGCGAGATTCCATTGGTGACCCGCCTCTAAAAATTTCGCCGCGCCCTCTGCGCCCAAGCGGGCGTGTTCTTGCAATGTTCTACTTTTGAAATCGGGGATGTCTTGTCGTCGGGTAGACATGGCTGACTCCTGAATACATCGTGCTGTGATTGTAACTCTATCGAAAAATTTTAGAGAATGTCTGAAAACTCGTTAATATATATAACACCAAGTCACCAAGTCACAAAGACACGAAGAAATTTTATAAAAGAACTTGGCGACTTAGTGTCTTCGAGCCTTTGTGTTACCGCCAAAAAGATTTTTCAGACGCACTCTTAGAAAGAAAAACAGCCGCTAACATTTCTGTTGACGGCTGTTTACGTTTCACTGCCTCACGGATACTTTCTATTAATCATTCTCGGAAATGGATTCGTCTCTCGTATATGTTCCGTTCCGCAAATCCACGCCACAGTTCTTTCTACACCCAAACCGAAACCCGAATGTGGCACGGTGCCGAACTTGCGAAGATCGAGATACCACTTGTAATGCTCAACGGGCAACTTGTGATCGTTGATGCGCTGCAACAACGTGTCGTGATCGCTGATGCGCTCCGACCCGCCGATGATCTCGCCGTAGCCTTCGGGCGCGAGCAGGTCGGCGCTTTTGCACACTTCGGGTCGCCCCTGCCAGGGTTCCATGTAAAACGCCTTGATGGCGGTGGGATAGCCGATGACGAACACCGGCTTCTCAAATTGTTTCGTCAATTCTGTTTCGTGCGGTGATCCAAAGTCGTCGCCCCATTCGATCTTCAATTGCTCTTTGAGTTCGGGGTCAGTTGTTTCATTCGCAATTTTTTGCAAACGCTCAATCGCTTCGTCGTAGCGAATGCGCGGGAAAGGTGGCACCATTTTTTCTAACACACTCGTATCGCGCCCCAACGTTTTCAGTTCGGCGGATCGTTCGCGCAAGCAGGTTTGCACGATGTGCGACACAAATTGCTCTTCGATCTCTAACAGTTGATCGAGATCACAATAAGCGATCTCCGGCTCGACCATCCAAAATTCTGTTAAGTGTCGCCGCGTTTTACTTTTCTCGGCGCGGAAGGTGGGACCAAAGCAATACACTTTGCCAAAGGCGAAAATGTTTGCT
>JACRLA010000292.1 GCA_016215145.1 Chloroflexota bacterium | reverse complement strand
GCGGCACGTTCATCGGCGAGGCGAAGACGAGTGAGTCTTTGGTATATTGAATCATTTTCTCGACGTTGGTTCGGTGCGGCGCGCCCCACATTTGATCGCGTTTGTCGAGGGGAACAGAAAAATAGGTGGCGGTGGAATGATAAAAGGTGAAGCCGCCACACAGGATCAACAACAAAGACGCGCCGAAGCGCGATGATCGTGAAAGCAGATGATTCGTCATTGCGAGCGCACTTTGCGAAGCAATCTCGGTCGCGCCATGAGATTGCTTCGTCGCGAAGAACACTCCTCGCAATGACGCTGAGTAGTTATGATTATTTTGCGCTACGGCGAGAGAGAGTCGTTCCCACATCCACATCACACCCACGCCAACGAAAAATGCAAAGGCGGGTAAAGCTTGCAGCCAGCGTCCAAAGTGCGGCGCGTGATCGGTGGCGAGGGTGGGCAACGAAACACATATCGCCCAGACGATCATTAATTGATGCGCCGCTTGTTTGTGCCATGCTTTGACGAGCGACACGGCGAAACCCAACCAAAAGAAAATTGAGACGATGGGGTTGAAGAGAGGTTGATCGCCAAAGTTGTATTCACGATTCGGTAGAGCGGAAATGCTCACGCCCCAGATTGTTTGGGCGCTGTTTATTAATAGCTGTGTGACGAAGTTGCCGCTGCGCGTTGCTTGTGTGGTGCCAAACAAGTGTGAGAGGTATTGGTTGGGAGTGAAGAAGAGGGTGTAGAGGAAGGGCGTGATACAGAGGAAGGAGATGAGGAGGATTATCGAAGTGAGTTTTATAGTCGTGTTGCGTGTTACGTATTGCGTATTGCGTAATGCGTGATGCGTGAAAAAACGCCAGACGGCGAAGGCGAGGACGGCGATGGGAAAGGCGGCGGCAGGCGCGTAGCTATAAAAGCTCAAACCCAGAACCATGCCGCACAGGATCGCCCACTTCCATGATTCTGTTTCGTACGTTTTGTAGATCAACCCAATTAATGGAATGGCGATCACTGAAGCAAGTAACGTTTCTAAACCGGCGCGGCTGAAGGTGATGTGGGAAACTGTGGTGGCGAGCGTGAAGCCGCCGATGATGCCAACCCAATTGGAATGGAATCCGAAGTCTTCGACTTCGGGCAAAATCGGAGATTTTGCATTCCGTAATAAGGAGCGAAGGACGAAGATTAAAAATAAAACGCTCAGCGTGCCGAGCGTCGCCGAGAGGATGCGTCCGGCAAACGGCGGCGCGAAAAAAAGTTGAGCGAGCCAAGAGATGTAAACGAAAAGCGGATGTCCGCCAAACGGAAGAGAAAAGTATAAGGGGCAGCAGGCGGCAGCCCCTTCGCGCAAATTGCGCGCGTTCAACGCCATCCAAATTTCGTCGAGCAGTAATCCGCCGTGATAGTTTGTCAGATCATAAAAACGCAGCCATGCCGCGATAAGAGTAACGATGAGAGTCGCCCGCCAAAAGTTCTTGTTCATCCTTCATCCTTCGTAATTCATAATTTGCATAGCGCAGTATAATCGAATCGAGGTGTGCTATGGCAGACGAACAGAAAATTGACCTCGAAAACCCTGCGCTCTACATCAACCGCGAGTTGAGTATGCTGGAATACTTCCGCCGCATTTTGGAAGAGGCGCAGGATGATCGCAATCCGTTGTTGGAGCGCGTTAAATTTTTGGCGTTTGTTGGCATCAACATGGATGAGTTTTTCATGGTGCGCGTGGCGGGGCTTAAACAACAACTTGCGGCAGGCGTGGTAGATATTCCGGCGGACGGCATGACGGCGGCGGAACAGCTCGCGGCGATCCGCAAGATGGCGGCGAGTTTGATGAACGATGCCCGCAAGTGTTGGTATAGCGACATCAAACCTAAACTCGACGAAGCGGGCATTCACGTTTTGGAGTACAAAGAATTAAACGATTCGCAACGAGAAAAGGTTGAAGAACATTTTCAAGAAGTTGTGTTTCCGGTTCTCACGCCTCTCGCCTTCGATCCGGGTCGTCCCTTCCCGCACATTTCAAATTTAAGTTTAAGTCTGGCGGTGATCGTGCAAGAGAAAAAAGGTCAGCAGAGATTCGCCAGAGTGAAAGTGCCGGACACTCTGCCTCGTTTGGTGCCCATCAAACGATCTTCGGGCGGCGTGCGTAAAGACGGCACGGTGCCATTTCATCATTACTTCGTCTGGCTCGATCAAGTGATCGCCGCCAATTTGCACACGCTCTTCCCTGGCATGAAAGTTGTCGAGGCGCATCCCTTCCGCGTTATGGTGCGAATGTCCATCAACGAAGCCATGCCAGCGCGCATCCGCGATCTGTTGATCGAAAATCTGGAGATGGATCGCAATGATGTCTATTCGATTGACGGTCAATTAGGCTTCAGCAGTTTGATGACTCTTTACAGCATTGCTCGTTACGATCTCAAGGAAGTTCCTTTCGTGCCAGCCACGCCCAAAGTGTTAGATGGGCGATACGACGACGGCAACATTTTTGCCGCCATCCGCCGCGAAGACATTCTCCTTCATCACCCGTACGACTCATTCATGCCTGTCGTGGACTTCCTCAAAACGGCGGCGCATGATCCCGATGTGTTGGCAATTAAGCAAACGTTGTATCGCGTCGGGCGCAACGCGCCCGTGGTCGAGGCATTGCTCGAAGCCAGTCTCAACAACAAACAAGTGGCGGTGTTAGTAGAACTCAAAGCACGGTTCGACGAAGAGAGCAACATCACTTGGGCAAGAGCGTTGGAAGCGGAAGGCGTGCATGTAGTGTATGGGTTGTTAGGGTTGAAGACACATTCCAAGATCGCATTGGTGATTCGTAAAGAGGGCGACAGCATCCGTCGTTATATTCATGTATCCACCGGCAACTACAATACGCAAACGGCGCAAACGTACACCGACATTGGCATGTTCACCTGCGACAAAGAGATCGGCGCGGACGCCACCGATTTGTTTAACTACCTCACCGGCTACTCCGAGAAAACAAACTTCCGTAAATTAATTGTCGCGCCGATCAATATGCGGGCGCGAATGGAAGCGTTGATCAAGCGCGAGATCGAACAGCAGCGTAAAAATAAAAGGGGTCAGCTTATTTTCAAAATTAATTCATTGGTAGATAAAGGGATGATCCAATTGTTGTATCAAGCATCGCAAGCGGGCGTGAAGATCGATCTGCTGGTGCGCGGCATGTGCTGCCTGCGCCCCGGCGTGCCGGGCGTGAGCGACAACATCAAAGTGACCAGCATCGTCGGGCGTTTCCTTGAACATAGCCGCATCTTCTACTTCCGCAACGGCGGCGAAGAGGAGGTCTATGTAGGCAGCGCCGACCTGATGCCGCGCAACATTGATCGCCGCGTGGAGATTCTCTTCCCGGTGCAAGACGCGCGTTTGATCAAACACCTGCGCGACGAAGTGCTGGCTACTTATTTAGCGGATGCCGCCAAAGCTCGTTCCTTGCAGCCGGATGGATCCTATACACGGATCAAGAAGAGCGAGCGCGAAAGCGGGTTGAACAGCCAAGCGCGTTTGTTGATGCACAGACCTATAGAAGGAAAGGAGAAGGAAAAAGAGAAGAAATAAAAAGAAGCCGTAAAAACTCGTGGTAAAAAGTTGTTGACAGTCCTCTCGCCCCTATTGTAAAGTAGTAACACAAATTTCTCTCTAAGGAGGAGAACAAATGAAACCACAATCACATATTCAAAAAATGTTAGGCGTATTCTTTGCAGTCTCGTTGATCTTGGCTGCCTGCGCCACGCCCGCGCCCACCTCGGCGCCGGCAACCAGCGCGCCTGCGGCAACCGTCGCACCCGCGGCGACCAGCGCACCGGCAGCAACTGCCGTGCCCGCCGGACCCAAGAAGGGCGGCAAAGTAACTTTGGCAGTTTGGCAATCGCCGGTAACGTTGAATGGCTTGCTCGGCACCCAAACAGTGATGAACGTTGTCCTCAATTTGGTCACCGAAGGCATGACCGAAGTGCAGCCCGATGGCACACGCGTTGCCGCGTTGGCGAAAGAAGTGCCCACTGTGCAGAATGGTGGCGTGAGTGCCGACGGCAAGACCATCACCTACAAGCTCAAAGAGAAGTTGGTCTTCTCGGATGGCAAGCCCGTCGAGTGCGAAGATTTCAAATACTCGTGGCAGGCGATCATGACGCCGAATGTCGGTATCGTTTCGACGACCGGTTATTCTTCGATTGATACGATAGACTGCCCCGATCCTGCCACCGTCGTGGTGAAATACAAAGCATTCTTCGCGCCCTACCTCACCCTCTTCAATGGCTCGGATTTAATTCCGCGCTCAGCCGGTGATCCGAAAGGCATGAAGGATTGGGCGCACAACCGAAAGCCTGTCGGCGCTGGTCCATTCACTATCGAAGAATGGAAGACGGATGAGTTCATCCGCTTGAAGCGCAACGATAAGTATCGTGAAGCGGGCAAGCCTTTACTCGATGAAGTCGTGGTACGCATCGTTCCGTCCAGCGAAGTGGCAATGCAATTACTGGCAAGCGGTGAAGTGGACATTATGTGGAACAACACCGAAGCCGACACCCCGCAGTTAGAGAAGATGGCCGGCGTGAAAATTTCGGCGCCGTTGCAAATCGGCGGCGAGCGTTTGTTCCTCAACATGGCAGAGAACAAAGACCCGTCCGATCCCAAGAAGCCGCACGCGATCTTGAGCGATGTGAAAGTGCGTCAGGCAATTGCTTTTGGCATCAACAAGCAACGCATCATCGAGAAATTGCTCAACAACAAAGCGAAACCGGGATCGAGCGAGTTGAATGCCGGTTACTTTGAGTGCAAGAGCATTCAAGCCTATCCGTACGATGCGGCGAAGGCGAAGAGTTTACTCGACGAAGCCGGTTGGAAGCCCGGCGCTGACGGTATCCGCGTCAAAGACGGCAACAAGTTGCGCCTGAAGTATTCAACCACATCAGGCAATAAACTCCGCGAAGATTCGCAAGTGCTGGTTGTCGAAGATATGAAAGCAATCGGTATTGACATGTTCATCGAGAACGCGCCGTCGTCCGTCGTGATCGGAACTTGGGATGGCGGCTCGCCGCGCCGACATGGCAACTTCGACATCATCATGTACACCACCAACGCTGGCATCGATCCCCACAGCCAAATGGTGAACTTGTGGTCCTCGGCGAACATTCCAAGCGTGGATAACAAAGGCGGTTTGAACTACACCCGCTTCAATGATCCCAAAGCCGACGCCCTGTTGAAGCAAGCCAGTGGCGAACCGGATCCGGCAAAACGCCGTGACATGTATTGTCAGTTAGCCCAGATGACATACGATCAAGCAAACATGATCTATCTGTATCAACGTTCCGCCATTGATTCGTATCGCGATAAAGTTTTAGGCTTTACGTCCAATGCCTGGAGCAACACGGCTTACAACGCCAAAGAGTGGTCGTTGAAGTAAACTAAGAACCACTCCCTGTTTTGTTAAAAACCCGAAGGGTCTCACCCACTCCGCTTCGCTACGGGGCGCTTCGCGAGATCCTTCGGGTTTTAAAAAATTCTTCATGGGCAAATACATCCTGCGCCGTCTTCTGCAAGCCATCCCTTTAGTGATCCTGATCAGCATGACAGTTTTCCTGCTGATGAATCTCATCCCCGGTGGACCACTGGCGGCTTACGAGAGCCCCGGCATCACCCCCGAAGATTTGGAACGCCTGAAACATGAACTGGGGTTGGACGTGCCGTTACATATTCAATACTGGAATTGGTTATCGGCTATCATCCGAGGTAATTGGGGAACATCTATCGTCTCCGGTCGCCCGGTGCTAACCGAAATTACCGAAAGAATTTTCAATACGCTTTATCTTTCCATCGTTGCCTTCATCGGCTCGTTATTAATTTCCATTCCGTTAGGTGTCACGTCTGCGACACGCCAATACTCAAAAATTGACAACCTCGCCACGACCATCGCCTTCTTCGGTCAATCCATTCCAATTTTTTGGATGGGTTTGATTCTGATCATCATCTTCAACGTCATGATCAAAAATCCCAACACGGGGGGACCGTTACTGCCGGGCGGCGGCATGTCCACCATTGGCTCCGATTTTTCGTTTGAAGATCGGCTCAAACATTTAATCCTCCCCGCCAGCGTGTTAATCTTTTTCAACCTTGGCACGCATGTGCGCTATACCCGCTCTGGCATGTTAGACGTTTTGCACCAAGACTATATCCGCACGGCGCACGCCAAAGGTTTAAACAAACGCACCGTCATTCTTAAACATGCGTTGCGAAATTCTTTGCTGCCGCTGATCACCATCATCGGTTTAGAACTCCCTGGACTCTTTAACGGCGCCCTCATCACCGAGACCATCTTTTCGTGGCCCGGCATGGGTCGCCTCTTCTTCAACTCCATTGACCGCGCCGATTATTCGGTGATGATGGGCGTGTTATTGATGAACGCTATTTTGATCGTGCTGTCGGGTTTGTTGACCGACATCGTCTACGGCTTTTTGAATCCGCGAATACGGTTCGACTAATGGCAACTCAAGCGAAACTCATCACAGACCCATTGGCGTCCACCGCCGCCGCAATGCCGCGCGAGCGCACCATGCGTGAACTCGTCTGGAGTCGTTTTCGTCAGCATCGCGCCGCGCTGCTCGGCGTCAGTGTTCTAACGGTCATTCTACTGTTGACGATATTCGTCCCCATCGTCACTAACTACGACCCGCTCAAAACAAATGTCGATCACATCCGCGAAGCCCCCTCGGCACAAAACATTTTCGGCACCGATGAATTGGGACGCGATCTGTTCAACCGTCTGTGGGCAGGAGCGCGCATCTCGCTAATGATCGGCGTTGCCACGATGATGATCTCGGTGATGATTGGAACGATCATGGGCGCGGTTGCCGGATACTACGGTGGCGCCGCCGACAACATCCTGATGCGTTTTACGGACTTCATGCTGTCCATCCCGCAACTGTTCTTGCTGTTGATGTTTGCCCAACTCTTGCGAACCACTAACGAACCCGCGCTTAGCGGCGGGCCCTTTCCGATCATCATCATCATCGGCGTGTTATCGTGGATGGGCATTGCCCGACTCGTGCGCGGCGAATTTTTAGCGTTGCGCTCCAAAGATTTTGTGGAAGCCTCGCGCGCGCTCGGCTCCAACGACGCCCGAATTATTTTTCGACACATCCTGCCCAACGCGGCAAGCTCACTCATCGTGGCGGCGACTCTGCGCGTCGGCGCCGCCATCATCACCGAATCCACCTTGAGCTTTCTCGGCTTCGGCGTTCAACCACCCACCCCAACCTGGGGCAACATGCTCAAGAACGCCCAAGCGCAAATGACCTACGCCCCATGGACGGCGATCTTCCCCGGACTCGCTATCTTCATCACCGTGTTAGCTATTAACTATGTTGGCGATGGATTGCGTGATGCGTTAGACCCGAGAACGATTGTAAAGACCGAGAAGTAATCCCTCAATTCCAATTTGGTAAAATAGCAAGCATGACAACACCACAAATCGTCGAAGCCAAGCAAGGCATACTGATTGAGGAACAACTTCTACAGTCAGCAGGTTTAGGCAACCATTTGCAAATTATTGTGCAAGCAGGCGAGATTCGCATTGTGACTGCAAATACGCCCGCTCCTGCCCTCTCGTCCGAGAAAGGTTGGAAAGTCTTTCGCGCTTTGGGCAATAACCCGGGCAAGGGCAAACTCCCCAACGCGACTGTAGACCATGATCGGTATCTCTATGGGAAACATTGATGGAGCAAATCTTTGTTGACACCAGCGCGTGGAGTGCTTTAGCAGATGAGGGGGATATCCATCACGAAGAGGCGATTCTATTCAGAGACGAGATTGCAGAGAAATATCACTTGGTTGTCACTGATTACATCTTAGATGAGATCTACACCTTGATGCTGATGAATCAAGGTTACTCAGAAACTATTCGATTCAAACAACAACTGGATATTTTGATTACAGAAGGCATCATCAAAGTCGTCTGGGTCACACCCGAAATTGCTGGTGAGGCGTGGAAAATTTTCGAACAGTTCAACAAGGATAAAGAATGGTCCTTTACGGATTGTGTTTCCTTTGCGGTAATGAAACAACTCAACATCGCCGAAGCCTTTACACTTGATCATCACTTTGCTCAGATGGGTTTTATAAAACAGCCCCGTTGAAGCCAATACCATACGAGATGGCAATAAAAAAAATTTTGCAATACCCCGAAGACGAAAAACTTCTTCGTCAAAAATCCCTCGCGGTTCAAAAAGTAGATAAGCGCATCCGCAAATTGGTGAGAGACCTGAAAGACACGCTGGAGGATAGTTTCGGCGCGGGTCTAGCCGCACCGCAGATCGGCGTGCATGAGCGAGTTGCGCTCGTCAAGTTCGGGCAAGAGGCTGAGGGCGGGATGCGCGAACCGATCACTTTAATCAACCCGCAAATACTTTCGGCGGGTCCCGACGAAAAAGGTTTCGACGGCTGTTTGAGCATTCCCGGCGTTGTGACGTGGGACACCTTGCGCCCGTCCCCTCTCGTATTTTCCGCGCTCGACGAAAGAGGCGAAACGTTCCAGATGGAAGTGAGCGGGATCGATGCGCGAGTCGTCCACCACGAGATCGATCATTTAGATGGCATTCTGTTTCTAGATCGCGTCAAGGATTTCAACAAGGTATATCGCTCGGTTGAAACAGACGAGGGCGAAAAGTTGATCAGCCTGGCCTCACTCAAAGCGAAGATCGAAAAAGAAATCTTCAAGACCACGCCGATGGAAAATTTTTTGACAAAAACGTGATAGCCAACTACAGTGCCCGCCATGAACTTCACCCTGTTCCACGCCCATCACCACCACCATCATCACGATGGTCTTTTTCGTTTGGGCTGAAGCAGATACGCATTGTTCCTTGAACGGCGTAGGCTACATCGGCTTACGCCGTTTT
>JACRLA010000291.1 GCA_016215145.1 Chloroflexota bacterium | reverse complement strand
GGCTTCGCGCCGAGCGAGAAAAAAATTTCGGGGAAGACGATCTGCTTGCCATCGGGCGACCACGTTCCACTTTCGCCCGACGTGTTGGGGATGGAGAGAGAGGTTCGTGTGTTGAAATCGTAGATGAAGATCGCTTGCAGCGATTCGTTGACGTAAGCCAGTTTGCCATCGCGCGCGAAGAAAGGTGTTCGGGTGATGTAGTTCGGGTCGAGAATCGGTGTCACCGTCTTGGCAGTGGCGGCTTCGATCACTTCAAGGCGCGTCGTCGTCTGCTTGAGCGGCGTGCGTTCAAACGCCAACAGTTTTCCATCGAACGAAAAAACTGGAAAGGCGCACAACTCGTTGGGGCACAACACGAGATCGCTCACGCTCGCTCCATCGCGGCTCACGCGTTTTAAATCTGCGCCGCCGTCTTGGCGCAACGCGCTGTAAACAATTTGCGTGCCGTCGGGGCTGATAGCATATTCGCCCACGCCGATTCCTTCTTTGGTCATCTGGATTAATTCTTCTGTGCCGATGGGATAGACCCACAAGTTAACGACCTCATTGATCTTAAACAAAAACGCAATGCGCGGCGCGGTGACGGTGAACTGCCAACCCCGCCCGACGAGCATCGGCAAGCCGCTCTCCGCTGTTGCGCCCGAATCGAACGTGACGCGCACCGTGCCTGCTCTCCATTCGGATGACGGCGTGAAGGTCATCGTGTTGTCAATCCACGAGAACACGCCCTCAACTTTTGGTTCGATGTGAAAATGATTCTCGACAGAGGATCGATTCATGGCTTGCGTGAATCGAATCGTGATCGGCGTGAGCGATGAGATGTCGCCGCCATCGGGTGTGACACTTTCGATTCGTGGCGACGTTAACCACGCGCCTACGCCGCCGACTACGGTGACGCCGACGATGGCGAGTGTGAGCCACCGATTCAGGGGGAACGTTTTTCTTTCTCGTCGTGAGTAGAGCATGGAAAGATTATAATGCGTATGAATAGTAAAACGTAATTGGTAATTAGTAATTGCCACTTACCAATTACTAATTACTTTGCGATGAGGATGACATGACTCTTAAACTCTCTTTAGCCCAAATGGATGTCGCGCTCGGCGAGGTGGAAAAAAACTTTGCGCTCGCGCGCCAGTGGACGGCGGAAGCGGCACAGCGCGGTTCGGAGTTAATTGTTTTCCCCGAACTGTGGAGCAGCGGCTACGATTTAGAAAATTGGCAGAAGCACGCCAGCGCATTGGGGCAGGGCATGTTTGCCTCACTCTCCGATCTCGCCGCAGAATTTAAAATCGGCATCGCTGGATCGATTCTTGAAGCGCGAAACGGCAAAGCCTATAACACCTTGACTCTGTTTGACTCGAAAGGCGAGCAACAAGCGGTGTATCGAAAAATTCATCTCTTCCGATTAATGCAAGAAGAGAAGTGGCTCGCCCCCGGTGAAGAATCGGTTTTAGTGGATGTGAACTGGGGCAAGACAGGATTGGCGATCTGTTACGACTTGCGCTTCGTCGAACTCTTTCGCAAATATGCCTTAGCGGGCGCGAAGGCGATCATCATCCCCGCCGAATGGCCGGCGCGGCGCACGGCGCATTGGCAAACATTGTTGCGGGCGCGGGCGATTGAGAATCAAATGGTTGTCATCGCCGTGAATCGAGTCGGCGAGTCTAACGGTGAAATTTTTGGCGGGCGCTCGGCGGTGATTGACCCGTGGGGTGAAGCCATTGTGGAAGGCGATGATCAACAATCGTTATTGCACGCCGAGATTGATATGGGGTTGGTGGATGAGGTGAGGAAGAGGATTCCGATCTTTGAGGATCGGAGGGAAGATGTGTATCGTGATGAGTGACCCGTAGGGGTGATGCGTGATAAATATTTCGTATTGCGTATTCCGTCTTTACGCAATACGAAATACGCAAATCGTTTTTACGGCACCAACTCCGGTCCCTTGTTCACATACTTCTGATAAAAGCTCAACAGCGCATTGTCATTCACATCGCTCAAATTTAATTCGTATCCCCAGGCTAATGCCGTGACGTGATAGGTGATCTTCGAGTTAGGCGTAATGAGCAGTTTAACTTTTTTGAAGGTCGGGTCGGGCGGCGCGGCGTTGTAAAAATTTTTCAGCGCTTGTTTGGTCTTCGTGCAATCGTCGGCTTTGGCGCAGTTATACAAGATCACAATGCCGCCATGCTCCAGACTGTGAACCCAAAACTCTGGCGGCACTTCATCCGTGTATATTCCCCAATTGAGATATTGACCGAAATGCACACCCGATGACGGCGGGTAGTGACCGTATTTGCCTTGTTGATTCGGTTGAACGTGGAAGGGGTCTTCCACCGGCACGGCGATCTCGGCGGGCGCTGGCGTTGAAGTTGCCGCGCGCGTTGACGGCGTCACCGTTGACGACGGGGTGAGAACCGAGCAAGCAAAGATGGGAAGGGTGAAAAATAAAAATAGTAGTTTTCTCATTTGTAAGTTGTCTCGTATTTCGTATTGCGTATTCCGTAACGCCAGCAGAAACCCGTTTTCTTGGAGAAAACGGGTTTCTGCGACAGCCATCCGCTATACGCTATAGGCTATCTGCCATTTTACGCCTCAATAAAAATTTGTTCAGCCAGTTCTTCCCCCAACACATGCTCGCCCGTCCCGTTTTTAATTCGCACGGGACCTTTGAACGGCGCGCGACCGACGAGCGAAATGGACGTGCCTGGAAAAAGTTGAAGCTCGGCGAAGTAGCGTAACTTCTCCGGTGTGTGATTACGGATGCGGCTGATGACGGCTTTTGTGCCAATGGTGATCTCGCTCAAACTTTTTTCGGCGATGATCGGCATTACGCCATCTTTGCTGGGGATCGGGTCGCCATGCGGACAGCGTTTAGGATAACCGGCAAGCTCATCCATGCGATCTTCAAATTGATCGTTGAGCGCGGCTTCAAGCGCGTGCGCGTGTGTATGCACTTCGTCCCAACCGAACTTCATCACCGTGACCAAAAACGCTTCGAGCAAACGGTGACGACGAATGGACTTCAACGCTTCGCGCTCACCTTCGGGCGTGAGGCGCACGCCTTTATACGGTTGACGTTTGAGGTAGCCTTCGTGCGCCAAGCGGCGCATCATGCGGACAACGGCTGGCGGCGTCACATCGAGCCGCATGGCTAACGCCGTTGTGGTGATCGATTCATCGGTAGATGTTTGCAGGCGGTAGATTTCTGCCAGATATTCGCGGCGGGCGTGGGTGATCGAGTCGGCGTCACCTGAATCGTGATCTTCGATCAGCGGCGCGGGTGTGGAGCCGTTTAATCCGCATAAGCCTTTGGTCTTGATATTCTCCAGAGTCATCGCTGTTATTATCCCAAAATTATCCAATTTATAAAAGAGGGTCAAAAAATTCAGACACACCGAGTGTTTCCGAAACACTCGGTGTCTTTGTTTCGCAAATCTAGCTGCGGTTAACTTTCAAATTACATTTGGCACTTGATTTCTCTCGCGCCAAACTTTACTATGCTGACAACCTTTCACTTAATGGAGAAATAAAACTATGTGGGTTTCGTTATTACTAACATTGCGCGAAGGACTCGAAGCGGCGTTGATCGTCGGCATCGTATTTGGCTATCTGCAAAAAATTGGGCAGATGCAGCGCGCCCGCGCCGCCTGGGCTGGCGTGATCGTCGCCACGTTGATGAGCGCCTTGTTGGCAGTAGGCATCATGGCAGTGGGCGCAGAGCTGGAAGGCGCCGCTGAAAAGATTTTTGAAGGCGCGACCATGTTCCTTGCCGTTGTCGTGTTGACCTGGATGATCTTTTGGATGCAGTCCAAAGCGCGCACCATGAAAGCCTCACTCGAAAGTGATATTCAAAAAGCAGTGGATGGCGGCGCGATGTGGGGACTCTTCGCGCTGACATTTCTCTCGGTCTTCCGTGAAGGCGTGGAGACGGCATTGTTCCTCGGGGCTGCCGCCTTTCAAACAACCGCCCTCGAAACGATCATCGGCTCGGTGATCGGCTTGGCGCTAGCGGCGTTGATCGGTTATGTGATCTACGCCTCTACCGTGCGACTCAACTTGCGTTTGTTCTTCAACCTCACCAGTTTCTTATTGTTGATCTTCGCCGCCGGATTGTTCATGCACGGCGTCCGCGAATTTCAAGGAGTGGGCTGGCTGCCCGAAGTGATCAAGCCGATGTGGGACACCAGTGCCTTGATCAGTAAAGAGTCTATCGCCGGACAATTTTTAAGCACTCTCATCGGCTACACGCCTAAACCGTCTTTAGTGGAATTGATCGCCTACGTTGGATATTGGTTGATCACCTTGCTCGGCGTGCGCTGGTGGATCAACCGCCTCACTGCCAAAGGGGTCGCTGTCACGGCGGCATAACCTTTGATCCTTAATCACCCAACCACTTAAAGGAAACTTTAGGTGGTTTTTTTATTTGTGTGTAAAATAGATAGCGAGAAAGAAATGAAAAAGAGGAAACCATGAAATTCGACATCGCTCTCGCCCCCGCCAGTCTTTCCGAAATTCCGTCTCTCGCCCAACGCGCCGAATCACTCGGCGCGTCTTGTTTATGGACCACCGAAACCCAACACGATCCATTTCTGCCGCATGTTCTCGCCGCCGAACACACAACCCAAATTGAGCTTGGCACGGCGGTTGCCATCGCTTTCGCCCGCAGCCCGATGACGGTTGCCCACACCTCATGGGATTTAGCGGCGCAGTCCAACGGACGATTCATTTTGGGACTCGGCACGCAAGTGAAGCCGCACATTGAAAAACGATTCGGTATGACGTGGCCCGAATCGCCGGTGAGCAAGTTGCGCGAGTTCATGGGCGCGGTGCGCGCCGTGTGGCAAGCCTGGCAAAGTGGAGACCGCCTCAACTTTAGGGGCGAACATTTTAAATTGACCTTGATGACTCCCTTCTTCAACCCGGGTTCAATCAAGAATCCAAAAATCCCTATTTACATTGCCGGTGTCAATTCGCCTTTGATAAAGCTCGCCGGTGAAGCCGCCGATGGTTTTCACGTTCACCCGCATCACTCGCGCAAGTATTTGTCGGAAATTGTTTTGCCAAACATTGAAGAGGGCGCAAAGAAAAATGGTCGCACGCGCCAAGATGTTGTCGTTGCCTGCACCAGTTTTGTGGCGATTGGTGAAAATGCAGAAGCGCGATCTGGAATGCGCGAAGCCATGCGATCTCAAATTGCCTTCTACGCTTCCACGCCGACCTATCATTCTGTCATGGATATTCACGGCTGGAGCGCGCAACGCGAACAGTTAACCGCGCTCGCCTCTAAAGCGCAGTGGGACGAAATGACGAAAATGATCACCGACGACATGCTCGCCGAATTTGTGGTGGAGGGAACATGGGACGACATCGGCGCCACTGTGAGAAAAAAATATGAGGGTCTCGCAGATCGAGTCTCGCTCTATCTGCCGTTTACATCCGACGCTGATGATTCGCAATGGGC